>CAMDAX010000020.1 GCA_945888885.1 Nitrosovibrio sp. Nv4
GTGAAGCACAAAGAGATAATCATATTTTTATAATCTTGGTGTTAAGCCATCGGCAAGGGACAAGCGGTAAGCGCGATAGCCAGGTATCAGGCTGACTAGAAAACCCGTTGCCATCACCAATAGCAGCAGTTGCCAAGCTTCAGCCGATAATGTCCATGTTGCCAGAGAAATCCCCAGGTGTGTTTCCAGAATCGGTGTAGCAAATAGGCTGAGTGCGATCAAACCAAGCAAGCCGAGCAACGAACCCGCCACCACTACCATCAGCCCTTCGATAGCCAGCAGCATGAAGACCACGCGCGGACCGGCACCAACCGAGCGCAGAACCGCGAGTTCACGTCTGCGTTCGCCGAGGCCGGCCAACACCACAGCCACCAGGCCGCTGAGACCGACTGCAACCACCAGCACAGAGATGGCCAGTAGCGATTTTTCAACGATACTGACGATGGACCAGAGTTCATCCAGTGCCACTCCGGGTAGAACTGCCAGCAACGGCTCAGCCTTGTACTGATTGATATGGCGTTGCATCTGGAACACCCCTGCCCGGCTTTTTAGCCCAATGAAGGCTGCGGTAATTTCTTTGGGAACTAAATCAAATTTACGTACATATTCAGCCGGGATAGATAACCCTGGCATCGGTGCGCCACCCTGCCAGTCGAGATGAATTGCCTCGATGGCCTCAAGACTAATGTGGACGCTGCGATCTACCGCCAAGCCGGTACGCTTGAGAATACCGCTCACCTTAAACGGCTTGTCGGCATGCTCGGCTAGGGCGATACCGCCCGCACCATGATTGAGAACAATACTATCACCCAACTGATGACCAAGTTGTTCGGCGACATCCGCGCCAATCACTGCATCAAAAATGTCCGCAAAGGGCTTGCCGGAAGCAAACGCCAGTAAACGGCGCTCGGCATAACGAAAATGTTCGAAATAAGCGGTTGTGGTACCAACCACTGCAAAACCGCGATGCGAGTCTCCCAGTGAGATCGGCACTGCCCATGCCACAGACGGATGCTCTGCCATCATCTGAAAACTTAACCAGCGGATGTTGTGGGTTGCATCCCCCAGACGGAACACGGCATAAAGCATGAGCTGGATCGGACTTGTACGTGCACCCACCACCAGATCGGTTCCCGATATGGATTGTGAAAAACTCTCCCGTGCCTGAGTGCGTAACTGCTCGACACCCAACAGCAGCATGACTGAAAGCGCAATGCTGATCGCCATCAACCCCAGCGTGGCGCGCCGATTCCAGGCGCTGGCGAATGCGAGGAACAGCAAGGGTTTCATATCTTACCCTCGGTGACTTCGCACAATTCATTCAAGTTGATACTGCGGTTAAAGTGATGTGCCAGGCGTTGGTCATGGCTGACAAAAATCAGGGTGACATCCTCATCATTGCAACGTCCCAGCAACACATCGAGAAATTCTGCCTGCCGGTCTGCATCCAATGCCGAGGTGGGCTCATCGGCAATAATCAGTTCGGGATGCCCCATCAGGGCGCGAGCCGCTGCGACACGCTGCTGTTGCCCTACCGACAATGCCGTTACCGGTTGTCGCGCCAAAGTCAGATCCAGTCCCAGTTGATTGAGTAGCCAATCTGCGGATTGTTCGAGTGAGTCAGCGGATTCCAGTGCACGCGCTCGTCTGCGCTGCGAGAAGCGGCAGGGCAACAGCACGTTTTCACGCACTGATAAATAAGGTACCAGATTGAACTGCTGAAACAATAAGCCCACATGATCAACACGGAATCGGTCACGCGCGCTGGATGTTAGTGCCGTCAAGTCGGTATCGAGCACATGCAAACGTCCTTGCTGTGGCACCATTACTCCGCCCAGCAGGCTCAGCAGCGTGCTCTTGCCGCTACCGCTTGCGCCGTGCAAAAAAACACGCTCTCCACGTTCCACCTGAAATCGGGGAATTGAAAGCCGGAAACCTTGTTTGCCGGGCCATTGAAAAATCAGATTCTGAATATCGATAACAAACTGGCTCATGCCAGAATCTTACCACTTCAATCGCGTAGATTTAGGTGAGAGCTTTGCACTTGACTGGCCTTTGGGTCCAACTACAGCGGCATCAATACGTTTGAGGCTGGAAAACTTTTGAAACAAGTGCACCTCGACCCCCTGCAAAGCCTGTGGTACCGCACATTGAAAATGCCATGTAGCAGCCAGCTCTGCATGCACACCGGACGTGTCGGCTTTGGCTATATCACCGCTCTTGCCAGAATCCGAAGCAGGCGCCAGCAAGCTGGGTGCAAGCACAGCTGATTCCAGTCTGGTCGACTCCAACCGGCATTGAGCCGCAGGCGTAAAGATAAACAAGGTATCAGCTTGATAGAGTCTCAATGCCATAGCTTTGACTGACTGACGCTCTTTCTCATTTCGCGGCGCGCGCTCGAAACCCAGCAAATTATCCAGCGGGCTGCCCAGGTTAATCTGTACTGCCGCGCCATCGATCGCAATTTCCAGAGTGGCCATGCCATGCACATGGGCGCCGGGTTCGTTCGCCTTTGCCATTGGCATGACACCCAAAGATATCATGGCAATTAACACTACCGAACTCATAAAACGCAATAATTGTTTCATTGCTTACCTCTTCTGGTTGGTGACCACCGAGTATATCGCGGCCCGGAGACCGCTCCTACAGGGGGATTGAGTCCACGACTGGAGTAAAATTGGATGGACTCCATTTTTCGGTTTGCCGAGAAGGTAGATACTCATATTATACGAGTAGCAAAAAGCTCGAGAATTCAGCCTGTTTACGATATAATCTTGGGCGTCGCTGAGACGAGTATCCACTCCCCCGCCATTCCCGCGGGGAGTTTTATTTAGAAAAGGAGAAGAATCATACGCATTATCCTATTAGGTGGCCCTGGTGCGGGAAAGGGCACACAGGCCAATTTTATCAAGGAACATTTCGGTATTCCGCAGATTTCCACCGGCGACATGCTACGTGCTGCGGTTAAAGCGGGCACCGAACTAGGCATTGCGGCCAAGAAAATTATGGATGCGGGGGGATTGGTTCCCGACGACATTATCATCAATCTGGTAAAAGAGCGCATTGCGCAACCAGATTGCGCCAAAGGATTTTTGTTTGACGGCTTTCCCCGCACCATTCCCCAGGCAGATGCGATGAAAGCCGCTGGTGTGCCAATCGACTACGTAATTGAAATTGACGTGGCTGATGAGGAAATCATCAAGCGTATGTCGGGTCGCCGGAACCATGCAGCTTCAGGTCGAATTTACCATGTGGCATTCAATCCGCCTAAAACGGAAAACAAGGATGATGTGACTGGAGAGCCACTGATACAGCGCGATGACGATAAGGAAGAAACCGTAAAAAAACGGCTCGAAGTTTATCATGCCCAAACTGAACCATTAATAGAATATTACTCAAGATGGGCAGCCAACGGCGAAGAGGGTGCCCCTAGATACGGGAAGGTTACCGGTGTCGGATCCGTTGAAAATATCCGCGATAACATTTTTGCGTCGCTGAATTAACTTAAATTATGATGACAAGCGGACTTTATCGTAACTGGGTTCTCATTCAAAAACGGAGCAATCCAGTGCCGCCAAGACTGCAAACGATTTGGATAATCAGGAGAAAATAATATGGTTGCGAAAAATGCTTTTTATGCCCAATCTGGTGGAGTCACCGCTGTCATCAATGCATCTGCCGCCGGTCTAATCGAAACCGCACGCAAGCGAAAGGGAGAAATCGGTAAAGTTTATGCTGGCCGCAACGGTATTATCGGCGCCCTGACCGAAGACCTGATCGATACCGGCAAGGATTCCATCGCGGCAATCAGAGCGTTGCGTCATACGCCCTCCGGCGCGTTTGGCTCCTGCCGCTACAAATTAAAAAGCCTTGAACAGAACCGGCGCGAATATGAACGCCTGATCGAAGTATTCAAGGCGCATAATATTGGCTATTTCTTTTATAACGGCGGTGGTGATTCTGCTGATACCTGCCTTAAAGTATCACAATTGGCTGATACGCTGGGTTATCCGATCCAGGCCATTCACGTTCCAAAAACCGTCGACAATGATCTGCCTATTACCGATTGCTGCCCCGGCTTTGGTTCAGTAGCAAAATATATCGCTGTATCCACGCGCGAAGCAAGCTTTGACGTGGCCAGCATGTCAAAAACATCGACCAAGGTATTCGTGCTGGAAGTAATGGGGCGCCATGCCGGATGGATCGCAGCTGCGGGTGGCCTGGCGTCGAGTAAGGACTGTGAAATTCCAATTATCATTTTATTTCCGGAAATCGCATTCAATAAAGCAAAATTTCTCGCCAAGGTGGATAGCTACGTCAAGGAATTCGGTTACTGCTCAGTGGTGGTGTCCGAGGGCGTAAAAGGTGCAGATGGCAATTTTCTCTCCGACCAGGGGCTACGTGACGCTTTCGGTCATGCCCAGTTAGGTGGTGTTGCGCCAGTGGTGGCAAATATTATCAAGGACGGCCTCGGACTGAAATATCACTGGGGTGTGGCAGACTATCTGCAACGCGCTGCCCGTCATATTGCGTCTAAAACCGACGTTGAGCAGGCTTATGCGATGGGCAAGGCTGCTGTGGAATTTGCCATTAAGGGACATAACTCGGTAATGCCTACGATAGAACGCCTGTCCAACAAACCCTACAAATGGAAAGTTGGTATGGCACAACTCTCCAAAGTCGCCAATGTGGAAAAAATGATGCCTGGCAATTTCATCACCAAAGATGGTTTTGGCATTACCGACAAATGCCGCGAATATCTGACTCCGCTCATCAAAGGTGAGGACTATCCGCCTTACAAGGATGGTTTGCCCAATTACGTGCGACTAAAGAACGTGGCAGTTAAGAAAAAACTGGGTGATTTCAAGATTTGAGTCTCATCAAACTTGATATATCTTGCGGTAGCATCTAAAAACAATGCTTTCCCCTTGTATTTTGTTTCACGTACAAACTGTTATACGGAATTATTGGGCCGAAATTCCGTATGCATTCTCAGACGGTCTGACTTCAATTGGAGATTTTAATGGGTAATGGTCTAATCATCGCAATCGGTTGCGCGATGGCTGCGCTTCTGTATGGAGCGTTTTCGATTAAATGGATTCTGAGTTTGCCAGCTGGCAACGACCGCATGCGCGAGATCGCCACTGCGATTCAAGAGGGCGCTTCCGCTTATCTGAATCGGCAATACACGACTATTGGTATAGTCGGTGTGATTCTGCTGGTGGCCATTTTTGCTGCCTTGGGTTGGAAAACCGCAGTCGGTTTTGCTCTTGGTGCGTTTCTATCGGGTATTGCCGGTTACATCGGCATGAACGTGTCGGTTCGTGCCAATGTGCGTACCGCAGAAGCCGCCAGAGAAGGTCTCAACGCCGCACTTAATGTCGCCTTCAAGGGCGGGGCAATCACTGGCATGCTGGTGGTCGGTTTGGGTCTTCTGGGCGTAGCGGGCTATTACGCTTTTCTTACCGTCGGTCTGGGCACCACTGCAGAGGATGCAACCCATTCCTTGGTGGGCTTGGCCTTTGGTAGTTCGCTGATTTCAATTTTCGCCCGTCTTGGTGGCGGTATTTTCACCAAAGGTGCCGACGTAGGTGCTGACTTGGTAGGTAAGGTTGAGGCCGGCATTCCTGAGGATGATCCGCGCAATCCGGCGGTTATTGCTGACAATGTCGGCGATAACGTAGGTGACTGTGCTGGCATGGCCGCCGACTTGTTTGAAACCTACGCCGTGACCATCATCGCTACCATGTTGCTGGGCGGATTGCTGATCACCGACCCGGTTACAAGTGCAAACGCAGTGATCTACCCACTGGTACTGGGTGGATTTTCCATCATCGCCTCCATCATTGGCTGTTACTTTGTCAAAGCACGTGATGGTGGCAAGGTCATGAACGCGCTTTATCGCGGCCTGGCAGTTGCCGGCATACTGGCAGCAATTGTCTACTACCCCATTACTACCACGATGTTGGGCGATGGCGTGGTAATTGGCGGCAAGAATATCTCAGCGATGAATTTGTACCTTGCTGGACTGGTTGGCCTGGCACTAACCGCCGCCATGGTGTGGATTACTGAGTACTACACCTCCACCGAATATGGACCAGTACAACATATTGCGGAGGCATCCAGTACCGGCCACGGTACCAACGTGATCGCAGGTCTAGGTGTCTCCATGAAATCCACTGCCGCTCCGGTGCTGGTCGTATGTCTTTCGATCTGGTGTGCTCATGAGCTGGCGGGATTGTATGGCATTGCCATTGCCGCGACTTCAATGCTATCCATGGCCGGTATCATCGTTGCGCTTGATGCTTACGGCCCGATTACTGACAATGCCGGTGGCATCGCAGAAATGGCTGGCTTGCCGAAAGAAATTCGTGACATCACTGATCCTTTGGACGCCGTCGGCAATACCACCAAAGCGGTAACCAAAGGTTACGCAATCGGCTCCGCCGGTCTGGCTGCGCTGGTATTGTTTGCCGATTATACTCATGCGCTTTCCAGCGAAGGCAAGATGCTAACCTTTGACTTGTCCGATCACATGGTGATCATCGGCCTGTTTATCGGTGGCATGGTGCCCTACCTGTTTGGTGCGATGGCAATGGAAGCTGTCGGCCGTGCTGCCAGCTCGGTGGTGGTGGAAGTACGCCGTCAGTTCAAGGAAATTCCAGGCATCATGGAAGGCACAGCCAAACCGGATTACTCCAGAGCGGTGGACATGGTGACTAAAGCGGCCATTAAGGAAATGGTTGTTCCTTCGCTGCTCCCCGTGGCGGTACCGGTACTCGTTGGTCTATTGCTTGGCCCGGTAGCCTTGGGCGGTGTACTGATCGGCGCCATCATCACAGGTATTTTCGTGGCCATCTCCATGACTGCCGGTGGTGGTGCATGGGATAATGCCAAGAAATATATTGAGGACGGGCACTTCGGCGGCAAGGGTTCAGAAGCACACAAGGCTGCCATAACCGGCGACACCGTGGGTGACCCCTACAAGGATACCGCTGGACCTGCAATTAATCCGCTGATTAAAATCATGAATATTACTGCGCTGCTAATCGTGCCACTGCTGTAAATTTTTGTTATTTCGCAAGGCACGCCGGAAAATTCCTGCGTGCCTTGTTATTGGTAAAAATAAAATCCGGTCAATCTATATTACGACATATTTCCCATATATTCCCGATGAATAGCAAGATTATTCTCACGCTTGATGATGCAAAGAAAATCGCCTCTGCTGCAGAAGCAGAAGCCAGAAACAACGGCTGGTCGGTGGTGATTGCCATCGTCGATGATGGGGCTCACTTGCTTCATCTACTACGCCTTGACGGCACCCAGTTTGGCAGTATCGAAGTGGCAATTCAGAAAGCCCGCGCTGCAATTGCCTTCCGCCGTCCTACAAAAGTGTGGCAGGAGCATATCGCGGATGGACATATGCGATATCTTGGTCTACCCGGAACTCTACCGATCGAGGGAGGCCTGCCCATCACTGTAGATGGGCAGTTCATCGGTGCGATCGGCATTAGTGGTGTGCATTCCAATCAAGATACGCAAATCGCTCAAGCCGGAGTCGATGCATTGCTAAAATCCAGTTGACATGTCCTCGATCAGCCGCTATTGTTCAATTTATTTGAATCAATATTTACATACCTTTTTATCCTGTTTACACTTGATCTATCGTGCTATGCAGCTCCTAATAATGCCACTAAAGCTCATGGTCAGGCATGAAAATTGCATATTATCCACGTAATATACTTGTCGCTTGCTGCCAAGCAGACTTTATCACTCAAATAGATTTATTGATTAATCCATTGGAATTTTAGCCATGAACCCGCCCTACCCTCTATCTTCCCCATCCATAATCATCCGTCATCTCGCAATGGGTGCACGCAGATGGTTGCCAAAATTTTGCTTAGGTGCAGGGATCTTGGGTCTAACCTTTCAGGTTCTTGCAAACCCAACTGCTGCCCCTAAAAACACTGCAGCAACTCCGGCAGTTGAGAATAAATTTGATTGGTCCAAAGTCCCTCCGGTGACGCCTATGCCGCGTCCGGGAGTATTTATAGTGCCACCTTCAGGACCCGGGTATTACTCCCTCTGGGATTTGCTCACCGGGAATGAACGTAAAGCCCCGCCTGTTGCCCCGCATGCTCCATTTGCCCTTCTTCCGGTCTCATCATCTGAATTGGATTTCCGGTATATGGAAAAGCCAGGCTATGAGAAAGACGTCTTTGACCCGGTCAAACGTATCCATCTTGGCAGCGACTGGCTCCTGTCTTTTGGCGGAAGTTTCTGGTTCCGAAATATGCGAGAGTCGGGGAGTCGGCTTGAGCCCGGGGATAATACTTATAACCTGTTACGAACTCGACTTCACGCCGATCTGTGGTACCGGGATAAGATTCGACTCTTTGCCGAGGGGATAGACTCCCGCAGCTACTCTCAAGAAAAAACTCCCTTGGCTATCGACGTAAATCATACCGATATGCTGAATCTGTTTGCTGATATCAAGATAGCAGACGTAAAGGATGGTCAAGCCTATCTTCGCGTCGGTCGGCAAGAACTGCTGTACGGCTCTCAGAGATTGATTTCCACCCTCGACTGGGTTAACACGCGACGGACCTTTCAGGGTGTCAAAACTTTCTGGCATAGTCCGAAATTGGATCTGGATGCATTCTGGGTACGCCCGATGAATGTAAACCCAACCAACTTCGACAACTGGGATACGAATCGAGATTTCTATGGCTTGTGGGCAACGTATAAGCCGCAGAGAGGCCATTTTGCTGACCTCTATTTCCTGAGCTTGGACAATAATAACTCCGGTGTTTCACCCAAGATTATAGGTACCCTGAATACGGGAAATTCTGTCGTACATACTGTGGGTAGCCGCTATGTCGGTAATTACAACCAGTTTCTCTATGAATTGGAAGGTATGTATCAATTTGGCAGGTCAACCATCATCAGCAGCGGCGCGCCTACGGATATCTCCGCCGGTGCGGTGGCCTCCGGTATCGGCTATCAATTTTCCCAGTTACCCATGAATCCACAGCTGTGGCTACGCTACGACTACGCTTCCGGCGACAAGAACCCGAATGATGGTCAGACTAATACCTTTAACCAGCTCTTTCCGTTTGGACACTATTACATGGGTTTCCTGGATAGAGTAGGCCGACAAAATATCCATGACTTTAACGCCCAATTTACTCTGCACCCGCAGCCTTGGTTCACATTCATTGCCCAATACCATCGGTTCTTTCTGGCGAATTCACATGACGCCTTATACAACGCTTCAGGTGTAGCCTACCGTCAGGACTCCACCGGCCAGGCAGGTAGGGATGTAGGGGACGAACTGGATTTGCGCTTCAATATCCACGTCAACCGCCATCAGGATGTCCTGCTTGGCTATTCCAAACTGTGGGCCGGTGACTTTATCAAAAACACTACGACCCCCACCGGTGGCAGAGGCAATGTCTCGCCGGATCTCATCTATGTCCAGTATGTCATTCGCTTCTAAAGCCGTCTTAAGTTTATTATCTATCGAACAGCTGAGAACCAGCTGAGGCTAAGACACTGATATGCTTCCTGCAGATGGTGCATGAGACTGCATGGCACGTATCAAAGTGACCAATCCCACTATTCCTGAAGAGTGCCGCTGGCATGCAGTCGCCGATCTATCGGCATTGCATCACGCGACACTGAATGTAATTCTCGACAGCGCAACGCTGGCAATTCAGCAACGCGGACAATTCCATCTGGTGATCTCCGGTGGAGAGACGCCACGCGAGATCTATCGGCAATTGTGCTTGGCGCATACCGACTGGTCTGTATGGCATATTTACTTCAGCGACGAGCGCTGCCTGCCGCCAACCAACGCAAACAGAAACTCGCGCATGGCTGGAGCAGCATGGCTTGATCACGTACCGATACCCGCAACCCAGTTGCATATAATCCCGGGTGAAGCTGGAGCAGATACGGCAGCTCGTGAATATGCTAAGACTTTGCGCACTGTTGGCATGTTCGATCTGGTACTGCTCGGGCTTGGTGAGGATGGCCATACTGCGAGCCTGTTCCCCAATCATGAATGGGGCATCGCGCCTGGCTCACCGGACACATTGACGGTATTTAATGCACCCAAGCCACCGCCGCAGCGCGTGTCGCTGAGCGCAGCGCGGCTGAGCCGTTCGCGACAAGTGATATTTCTGGTCGCCGGCGAGTCCAAACATGAAGCGGTAGCTGAGTGGCGTAACGGGAAAAATATTCCTGCACGAGCAATATTGCCAGCAGCAGGTGTTGATGTGTTGGTAGAATCTGCACTACTGATGCCGTTGTCTGTCAAAAATCTTTAAACCTAAACTCGGCAGCTTACTGCTCATCTTTCAATGTAACGATATGATTTATAGTAATTTTTTGTAGAGTTTGCTCTTCACCTTTTGGGTGAGCTCACTACAAGGTAGAGTGTATGGTTTTTGCAGTACATGGCTGCGCATTGCAACTTCTTGGAATGAAATGACTATTCCGCGTCATTGCGCCTTGCCATGCACACCAAAAACCATACACTCTACCCCGTCCAACTGCCGGATTTAGGTTAAATAGGTACTCAGCCATGAGCCGGAAAATAGACAAAAAAAATGTGGGTAGATCTTCGTCCGGGATATCTAAAAAAGCCTATGAGAATAGTCTGCATAAACTTCAGATTGAGCTTGTTAAGCTGCAGCGACACTTCATAAAGTACAACGAAAAGATACTGATCATCTTTGAAGGCCGGGATGCATCTGGCAAAGATGGCACGATCAAGCGCATTGTTCAGCATTTAAGTCCGCGTGAAACACGGATCGTAGCCCTTGGTAAACCCTCTGATCGAGATCTTAGCTCGTGGTACTTTCAACGCTATGTCTCATATCTGCCTGTAGCTCAGGAACTCGTACTGTTCAACCGCAGTTGGTACAACCGGGCCGGTGTCGAGCGGGTAATGGGGTTTTGTACCGATGCCGAATACAGGGAATTCATTAGATCAGTGTCAAAGTTCGAGCATATGTTGGTTTACTCTGGCATTAAACTCTTCAAGTATTACCTCGATATCAGCAAACCCGAGCAGAAGAGACGCTTGGATAAGCGCAGATTGGATCTGCTTACACAATGGAAAGTCAGTGCACTTGACAACCAGGCGCTTAGAAAATGGAAACAATTCAGTCTGGCGCGCGATGAAATGTTGGCACAAACCCACGACCTCATAACCCCTTGGACGATTGTACATGCCGACGACAAGCAACTGGCACGACTCAACATCATCAAGGACATACTCAGTCGGCTGGATTACGCAGATAAAGCCGAGCGGCTAGTCCTGCCAGACCTGCAGATTGTATCGACATACGATGCGATCTACCCAGAAAAAAATCTACTGGCACGATAGACAACCTCTAAAAATTAGGATTTCGTCGCGATACTTTGTTGTTCATAAAAAAGTTCCCTTACATATCAGTCATACGCCGCGCCTACATTTTTTATTCTCATCTTATCCTGTTTAGAACTCTAAATTATTAGAGCAGCCCAGTAGCCGACAACTCATTTCGCATGCTTGATCTCGATCCCTTTTTTTCCATCAACGGTGTGCTGGCACAATCTGTACCGGGCTACCGTGCGCGTACGCAACAATTGGCAATGGCGCAAGCAATAGCCGACACTATTGCTGAAAACCGCATTCTAGTGGCAGAGGCAGGAACCGGTACCGGCAAGACCTTTGCTTATCTCGTCCCTGCGCTGCTGGCAGGCGGCAAGGTAATCATTTCCACCGGCACCAAGACACTGCAGGATCAGCTTTTCAGCCGCGACATCCCTACTGTGCGCACCGCACTCAAAGTGCCGGTCACAGTGGCATTGTTGAAGGGGCGCGCCAATTATGTGTGCCATTATCATCTGGAACACACCTTACAGGACGGACGCGCCAGTTTTGCCAGTCGCGACGAGGTGAAGTATCTAAAATTGATTGAGCGTTACGCAAGTGTCAGTAGAAGCGGCGATAAAAGCGGTCTAAGCGAAGTACCCGAAAATGCTGCAGTCTGGCAACAAGTAACTTCCACACGCGAAAATTGCCTCGGCTCGGATTGCCCTAGCCACAAGGATTGTTTCGTTATGGAAGCCAGAAAACAGGCACTGTCAGCAGATGTGGTGGTAGTCAATCACCATTTATTTTTTGCTGATGTGATGCTACGCGATGAAGGTCTGTCAGAGCTATTACCTGCCTGCAATACAGTGATTTTCGACGAAGCTCACCAGTTACCGGAAACTGCCAGCCTGTTTTTCGGTGAATCGGTGAGCACCAGCCAATTGCTGGAACTCGCACATGATACTGAGACTGAAACGCTGCTGGGCGCCAAGGACTTTACTGCACTGCCTGACGCTATTGCGGCGATGGAAAAAGCGACGCGCGATTTACGCCTGACTATCGAAGGTGACAACACTCGCCTACCGCTGATTGCAGTAATGAAAAATCCTAAGTTTGGCAGTATGCTGGATGAGTTGCTGGAAAAACTTGCCATGCTGACGGCAATGCTGGAAAGCCAGGCTGAGCGTTCTGAGGGACTGGAAAACTGTTGGCAACGTGCGTGTGAAATCGCTATCAACATAAAACACTGGCGCGACCAAGCGGAAATCGATGGGTTTGTGCGCTGGCTGGAAGTATTTAGCCATGCACTACAGCTCAACGCCACGCCGCTGTCGATTGCAGAGATATTCAACAAACAGTTAAATGCCTCGCCGCGTGCATGGATATTCACTTCTGCAACATTAGCAGTAAACGGCGATTTCTCACATTATATCGATGAGATGGGTCTGGCTATGGCACAGTCCGCCTGCTGGGATAGCCCATTTGATTTTGCTAATCAAGCCCTGCTCTATGTGCCAGCTGGCTTGCCCGAACCGAGTAACCGTGAATACACCGAAGAAGTAGTAAAGGCTGCATTGCCAGTGCTGAAGGCCAGTGGTGGCCGTGCATTCTTCTTGTGTACTAGCCTGCGGGCAATGCAACGGGTGCATGAATTGGTGTTGGAAGCATTTGAGCGCGAACAACTCAATTATCCCGTATTGTTGCAAGGACAGAGTTCGCGTTCCGATATGCTAGAGCGCTTTCGAAAACTGGGCAATGCAGTACTAATTGGCAGCCAATCTTTTTGGGAAGGAGTAGACGTTCGTGGTGAAGCATTGTCGCTGGTAGTGATAGATAAGCTTCCATTCGCACCGCCCGATGACCCGGTGTTATCGGCACGTATCGAGAAAATCAACAAGGATGGGCGCAATGCTTTCATGGAATATCAACTGCCGCGCGCCATCATCAACCTGAAGCAAGGTGCAGGGCGATTGATCCGCGACGAAACTGATCGCGGGGTATTGATGATCTGCGACCCCCGCCTCATTACAAAATCCTACGGAAAGAAAATCTGGCAAAGCTTGCCACCGATGAAGCGCACCCGCGATTTGACCGAAGTGGAACGGTTCTTTTACAACCCCGCCTGAACCTTATGCAAGTATCCAGTAACGCAAATTTGCCCGTCGATGGAAGCCATGAATATAAATGATTCCCCCGAACGAAATACCTCAGAGTGAATAAGGTAACGGCACAATCTCCAGCGTGGGACCATCCAGCTCTTTCCAATGAATTTTACCGGTCTCAACGCTGCTTATCTGTATTACTGCCAGCACGTCGAAGCCGCCATCGGGCGAAGGTGCTGCATTGACCACCATGCCGCTGGATTGCCCTGTCATATCAGTACTGAACAACTCATCCCCGGCCGCAACTGGATTTAACGATTGGATATTGGCTAGATACATGCGGCGCTTAACCTTGCCCAGATACTGGGTACGCGCAACGATTTCCTGCCCCGGATAACAGCCTTTCTGAAAACTCACTCCGCCGATGGCTTCCAGATTCGCCATTTGTGGTATGAATTGTTCCTGAGTAGCGGGAGTGATAACGGGAATGCCCGCTTTGATTTCCAGCCAGTTCCAACAGGGTGCCCCTACTGGAGTAGCCTCTTTGCTCAAGTGCTCCCACAGTGCAGGCGCCTGCTCCGGTAGAGTAACGAGTTCAAAACGGTCTTGCGCAAGACGGATGATACTTCCCTGCTCACTGTGAATCACGCCAAGATGCGTGTCTGGAACTGTACCTAGAACTTCTGCCAATAATGCTGCGGCACGACTTCCTGCCACACCCATGCGCACCAGTGTATCGCTGCTGTCGGCCAACTCAACTTTGGCACGCAATACGAACATGGAGAGACGCTTGTGGATTGCCATTTGCAGTGAAAATGGCAATTGCATAATATAGCCGTCCCCGTGCCATATCAGAAAACTCGCCAGCATCCGACCTTTGGGGGTGCAATAGCTGCCATATTGGGCATTGGATGAGTCTATTTTTCTAACATCGCAACTCAATTGCCCCTGCAGGAAAGCCTTTGCATCATCACCGGAAAAATGAATCAGACCAAAATGTGAAAGATCGGCCAGCAACGTACCTGAACGGGCGCTTTTAAGTTCGGCAGCAGCATCGCCATAGTGGCTGATGCAGCCGTCTTGAATAATTGCATTGCGAGCTTGCAGATAGCCTTGCCAGGTTGAGTTCATACCGGAAATGTATAGCTGACGAGGAATGTCGATTATATGATTAATCAACAGAAGGACGCCTCTTAAAATTTAAAATTACAAACAAGATACGGTATATGACTGATATATTAGGAAATATATTATTTGTGGGTAATACAGTATTGTTACGAAATCTGAATATTTAGAGGCACCTGGAAGTGCGATAATCGGTTTATGGTTACCTCCTCGCTCGTTATCCGCCTCAAACCTTCCGTACACCTAGCCGTGATACTGAGTTTTGCTCATTTTGCTGCTATTGGCATGTTGTGGCCACTAGCATTGCCGATGGCGGTTAAATTGATAGGCACAATAATACTTGCCATTAGTCTGTTTTATTATTTGCGATATTATGCATTGTTGCGCTCACCCGGATCGATAGTGACTTTCGATCTGTCAGAGGAATTGGCCTGTACACTTGAAACACAGCGTGGTGATCGCATTGTCTGTACCCTGCTCGGTAGTAGCTTTGTTGCGCCTTATCTGACAGTGCTGAACCTAAAGCCATCTGGTAGACTTTTCACCCGCAGCGTGGTAATTCTGGCTGATGGAATAGACGTCGAGCAGTTCAGACAGTTGAGGGTGCTATTACGTTGGAAGTGGAAAGACCCGGGCTGATTCCAATTCCATTTCATCACAGTGGCACTTCGATGATACCTTCACTCGTGCACGACCGCACTATTCGCCAGGAAGGAAGTCCCATTGGGGGAGGTACTGTCGGTAGCATTCGTTCGTCATTGCCTCATTTCAGTTTCGGGCTGAAATTGGAATGAAGCGTCAGCGTTTCAATACCGTATTTCGCGCTTGTGGCAGGAGATCAGGATAATCCCGGCTAAAGTGTAAGCCGCGACTTTCGTGGCGCAGCATGGCACTTTGTACGATAAGATCGGCAGTATCCACCAAATTACGCAATTCTAGCAGGTCACTGGTCACGCGAAAATTGGCGTAATACTCGCTAATTTCTTCGTGTAGCAACTTGATGCGATGTTGCGCGCGTTGTAGACGTTTGCTGGTGCGCACTATGCCCACATAGTCCCACATAAAACGCCGTAATTCATCCCAGTTGTGAGAAATAACAATTTCCTCGTCGGCATCAGTAACGCGGCTTTCGTCCCATTGCGGCAGTTGTACAGCAAACATAGACCGTTGACGAAGAATGTCTGTAGCCGCCGCCTGTCCAAATACCAGGCACTCTAGTAGCGAATTGCTCGCCAGACGGTTGGCACCATGTAGTCCGGTATGGGCGGTTTCACCAATGGCATAAAGATTGTCTAGATCGGTCTTGCCGTTACAATCGGTGACGATACCACCACAGGTATAATGAGCTGCGGGCACTACGGGGATTGGCTGTTTGGTTATATCTATACCCAACTCCATGCAGCGAGCGTAAATGTTGGGAAAGTGCTCTCGCAAGAAATTCGCAGGCTTGTGGGAAATGTCCAAATAAACGCAATCCAAGCCACGTTTTTTCATTTCAAAATCAATAGCGCGGGCAACAATGTCGCGCGGCGCAAGCTCCATGCGTTCGTCATGCCAAGGCATAAAACGCGAGCCATCAGGCAGTTTCAGCAAGCCACCTTCGCCACGTACTGCCTCGGAAATCAAAAACGATTTGGCATGGGGATGATAAAGGCAAGTAGGGTGAAACTGGATGAATTCCATATTGGCAATGCGGCAACCTGCGCGCCAACCCATGGCGATACCATCACCGGTAGCCGTGTCGGGATTAGTAGTGTAGAGATAAACTTTGCCGGCACCACCAGTTGCCAGCACCGTGCAATGCGCGGCGATAGTGTCGACCCTGCCTGCCGTGCTATCCAGCACATAAGCACCATAGCAACGATTGTTATTTTTATCGGGGTGACCGAGTTTCGCGCTGGTGATGAGATCAATTGCGATATGGCGCTCAAGTACAGTAATATTTGGATGAGCGCGGATCTTTTCACCCAGCGTTAGCTGCACTGCCTTCCCGGTGGTATCTGCCGCGTGAATCACCCGGCGAACGCTATGGCCACCTTCTCGCGTCAGGTGATAACCGGTTTCGTTGTTCTGATCACGAGTGAACGGCACTCCCTGAGCGATCAGCCATTGAATGGCTCGCGGGCCGTTCTCTGCCACATAGCGGGTGACCACCTCATCACACAATCCAGCGCCTGCGGCAAGAGTGTCACGGATATGTACGTCGGGGGAATCCTCTTCTGATAGCGCTGCGGCAATGCCACCTTGGGCCCAGCCACTAGCACTGTCAAGCAGAGCTTGTTTAGTGACAAGACAAACCCTTTTACTTTGCGCCAGATTGAGTGCAAGCGTAAGACCAGCGAGACCGCTGCCAATAATAAGTGTGTCAAAATCAAGTTGAGGCATTTTAGTCTAAGATAATTACATCCATATGAATTGAAAATCATAACAGACTTGGCGTTTCCATCACTATTTTTTAGAATACCCACTTTATCAAGTGAACTAATCTGGGTCATCCGCTGTCTCTTGATTCAAGCTATGCGTAATAAGTCGCGTACAGTTCCCGGATGAGCCCCTGAGCGGGTATACTTGATTCACTGCCATACCATATAGCGGCATGTACAAGTACAAATTATAAAATTCAGGGAACAACAAGTAGCATGGGTGACCGGGAGATTGATCAGCAACTGGTGGAACGCGTACAGCGTGGGGATAAACAAGCCTTCGATCTACTGGTTATCAAGTATCAACGTAGGTTGGCACGGTTGTTGTCGCAGTTTATCCGCGATGCCGCTGAAGTAGAAGATGTCACCCAGGAGACCTTTATCAAGGCTTACCGGGCATTACCATCGTTCCGTGGTGAGAGTGCATTTTATACTTGGCTGTACAGGATTGGCATTAATACCGCGAAGAATTTCCTCGTGACTCAAGGGCGGCGAGCACCGACCACTACTAGCGGCGGATTCGATGATGAAGATACCGAAAATTTTGAGGAAGGTAGTCAATTACGGGAGATGAACACACCTGAAAGCGAACTGATGAGTAAGCAGATTGCCCAGACGGTGAATCAGACTTTACAGGAATTGCCTGAAGAGTTACGTACGGCAATTACCCTGAGAGAAATCGAGGGACTGAGTTATGAAGAAATTGCAGGCATCATGAACTGTCCCATCGGCACGGTGCGATCGCGAATATTTCGCGCTCGTGAAGTAATAGCAGAAAAATTACGGCCCATGCTGGGAACCGGTAAAGACAAGAGGTGGTAGTATGAAAAGCAAAATATCAGCGTTAATGGATGGCGAACTGGATTCTGAAGATGTCGCTGGTACGATTACACAACTCAAGAAAGCAGACGAATTGCGCGACAAGTGGGCGACTTACCATATGATTGGTGATGCCTTGCGGCAGTCGGCAATATCTGTTGACATTTCCCAACGCGTTAGTGCAAGGCTGGCTGTAGAACCAACCATACTCGCACTACAACCACCGACGGGACACAAGATTAAAGTATTTGCTCTTTCGGCAGCAGCCTCGGTAGCGATAGTAGCCGCCGTAGGATGGATGAGCCTGCAAAACATGGATCGTACGCAAGAAAATCTTGCCAGCAACGAACCGGCTCTTCAGCCATCTATACAGATGACTCCCGTTGCCACTTCTGTCCAAGTCCCGAACTCAGCCCCAACTCCTGCCCAGATTAATGACTATCTACTAGCACATCGAGAATTTTCACCTACTCCAGCAATGCGTGGTTATATACGTACAGTTTCAGAATCGCGGGAAAGTCCGGCCAGATGATAAGAGTTACGCTGGTTGCCTTGTTATTGCTATTTGGCATTGTACAACCCATACTCGCGCAGAACTCATCTGATCCATCCATAGAAGTATTAAACTTATTGCAAAAAATAGCAGCTGCTCCCCGTCAGCATAATTATATAGGTACCTTCATCTACTCTTCCGGTAATTATATTGAAACGTCGCGCATTGTCCACATGCTGGATCAGGATGGTGAGCATGAAAAAATTGAAATACTGGATGGTTCGCCACGCGAGATCATCCGCAACAATGATGAGATGCGATGTTACTTGCCGGAGAGCAAAACTATCGTGGCCGAAAAACGCTGGCTACGGAAAGTTTTCCCCGCACTTCTACCTGAACCACTGAGCAATCTCAATGATAATTATATTATTAGCAAAGGTGAACCGGAGCGCATCAGCGATTATGAATGCCAGGTAATTGTACTAGAACCCAAGGACGACATGCGCTATGGTCATAGGCTGTGGGTAGATCCACATACTGGCCTACTACTTAAAGCTGCAGTAGTGGACAAGGGACATGTGATAGAGCAGTTTGTTTTTACCCAGCTAAAGATTGGTGGCGAGATAGATAAGGAAATATTGAAATCAAAATACTCTGCGGAAGCTGCAGGCTGGCGCATCACCAATTTGGCATCTTCCACGATGGGAAACAAAAAACTCAGCTGGCAAGTCAATAACCCTCCAGCAGGATTCAAGAAAATTATTGAAATGAAACGCAATCTTTCCGGAAAACCAACACCGGTCGGCCACATCGCGTTGTCAGACGGTCTTGCTGCGGTATCAGTATTTATCGAACCAGTGGAAAGAAATTCTCCGCCACCGGCTCAGGGACTCTTCCCTGGTTACGGCGCGATCAATATTTTTACCCGTATCGTGGCAGATAACATGGTAACAACAGTGGGTGAAGTTCCACCAGCAACGGTAATGCAAATTGGTAACTCGGTAATCAACTACAAAACTAAATAAGCAGAAAACAAAATGCCGTCACTCCTATCCAAAACAAATTTTGTAGAATATGTTTTGGATAGGAGTGTGGCCAAGATAATAATGGGCCAAGTTCAAGAGGATACAACAGCACCACGACCTGTTGCTGTCGAAAAAGGGGGGGGTACTGGCAGATCTGCAAGTGCGTCGGCGATACGTTGGATACCTGCCCGAATCTGATACTCATTAACTGAAGAAAAACCGAGTATAAGAGTGCGTGCACTATAAACAGATTTTCCATAATCATAGGCTGTACCGGAACCTATGGAATAGATTCCTACTCCATGACTAAGTGCAAGTGCTTGTAGCTTGCGCGCATCTGGAAAGTCTTCTGGTAGATGCCAGGCTAAGTGCAGCCCGCTTTCCAGTCCCGAGAGCCGTACCGAACCAAAATGATGACGTAAGGCTTCAATGAGACAATCCCGGCGTTTGGAATAAAAGTGGCGCATACGCCTCAGATGATTGCCATAAGCTCCGCTTCGAATAAACTCTGTCATCGTGGCTTGATCCAGCCACGCATGCCCATTATTGAGCAGCGCTTTGGCTGAGCGTGCCGCTTGTATTAACACTCTGGGAACGACGAGATAACCAAGACGGAGTCCGGCACCCATAGATTTGGAGAAGGTACCTAGATACATTACACAACCATAATCGTCGAGTCCCATAAGCGCCGTTAATGGTGATCCACGATACTGGAAATCCGAGTCATAATCGTCTTCGATAATATATGCACCACAACGTCGCGCCCAATCGAGAAGTTTCAGACGCCGCTCGATTGACAGTGTGAAGCCAAGGGGGTACTGATGAGAGGGTGTAACATATAGCAGCGTCACACCACTCTTCGGTAGCTGTTCAACATCCAGCCCTGCCTCATCCACCGGTACTGGAATTAGCTTTGCATAATAACTTTCAAAAAGAAGTGCTGCCCCCGGGTAACATGGATTCTCGGTAGCGACTAACGTTGCATCTTTCACCAAAAGTCGTGCTGCAAGATTCAACCCTTCCTGGGAACCTGCAGTGATAATGATCTGGTCAGGCGAGACGCTGATCCCACGTGCCATCCCCAGGTGATCGGCGATCATTTCTCGTAGACTGGGCAACCCACCCGGGTCACAATATTCGCTAAAATGTGTATTGGTGCCAGTGGATACTTTATTGATATAGCGATGCCATATTTTGTGCGGAAATAGATCCGGATCAAGCCGGTCGGGGAAGAAATCAAAGTCTAGATGCCGCGTATTCCTCTCGATTGGAGACTGCCCAATAAAGGGAATTGTGGGACGTATAACTGTCTCAGTCAAAACTGGTGCCAAAGTGGCAACCCGACGCGCTGCAGCGAGACTGGTCTCAGGCAGCTCAAGATTTACGTAGGTTCCAATTGCTCTTCGGGACTGAAGATAACCTTCTGCAATCAGACGGTCATAAACAAGTAGCACGGTGTTACGAGAAATAGCAAGCTGTTCAGCCAGTACCCGGCTTGCCGGAATTGGCGCACCAGGTTTTAGTTTTCCGCCAAGGATAAGGTGTCGCAATTGATCAAAGATCTGGCCTTGCAGTGATTGGTGGCTACTGTGATCAAGTACGATAGGAATTGCCATTTTTTCTTTTACCAGCACCATGATACGTAGGCTCTGGCTCCAAATAAATATTGAATATCTATATATTCACGGTAAGAGTGTAGACGCAACATACGGCTGATATGTAAAGAAGTATCTTGTGGGAAACGAAGTATTATTGACGAAACCTAAGTTTTTATGGGTGCCCATCTAGCATTATGCAAGACCCCAAAACACTAACGTGAAAGTGAAGAGAAGAGTATGAGTGTCTGGCATCCACTCGGCGTAGACAGCGAGAAGGAGAAGAGCACCTACTCTCTGCGGAACAGGAAACCAAGATCAACACGAATGCCAAAGGTCATAGTTCTGCTCCAACGGGCAGAGCTCCGGTGCGACCTTCCCTCTATGGGCGGGCACACGACAGAAGCTCATCCATGGTTGCCAAAGTCACCAGTCAAGGCGAGGCACACGAATGTGCATTGACACGGCACTCAACGCTGGCAGGTCAATCGAATTTATGGAAGCTCTAACCAAAGAGGGTTACGCAGCAACCACAATAGCTCACTCGCTATCGTCGCTCTCCTCATCCGCCTTGACTTCCTTCAGCACCAGCTTCTTTTGCGTGCGGCTGGCATTGAGGTCGGTCTCGGCCACCGATTTGTGCACCAGGTTCTGGTGGCAATCGATACAGGTCGC
>CAMDAX010000021.1 GCA_945888885.1 Nitrosovibrio sp. Nv4
AAACTCGGAAAAAAATCGCAAATGCTTCCAATCGCACCGAACGGGATTTTGGTACGTTTTGGGCCATTTTTACCTCCCGGGCAGTGGTAATGCTGCTGCGCCGCTGCTGAGGCTCGTTTAAAAATTGTCATGACTTTTGCAAGAAGCTCTTAAGTGAAAGAAAGTCTTGTGTTCATTTCGTGAGCGACAGCCGTTAGCTTTTGCGCCAATACATGCTTTGTGGGTCAATTGCTTGCAATACGTCTGAAATCCCGCGTTGCGAGCGGAAGTCATCGATTGCGTGTTTGCAAGGTGGGCAAGAGCCATAATCATCAACAATAACAAATCCTCCGCACTCAACCTTGTCATAGAGCGGCACAAGTGCATCCATGGTAGATTCATACAAGTCTCCATCAAGCCGGAGAATCGCCAATCGCTCTATGGGTGCTGTTGGAAGGGTGTTTTTGAACCAACCTTTGAGGAATTTAATGTTTTCATCAAGCAAACCGTATCGGAGGAATAATTCCTTTACCTCATCAAGCGATACAGCGAGCACCGGAAGTACTCTAGAGCTTAGGTCAAACCCTTTATCTTCCAGCCAAGTGGGGGGTGGCACACCCTCGAATGAATCAGCTGCCCATACCGTCCTATCTGTTACGCCATACGCCATAAGGATACCGCGCATGAAAATGCATGTACCACCACGCCAAATACCGGTCTCTATAAAATCACCCTTTATGTCGTCTGCAAGTACAGTCTCGACACATGACTGAACATTTTCAAGCCGCTTCCTTCCAATTATCGTGTGTGAAAGCTCGGTGATGTTGCGAAGTTCACGCGCCTTTCTAATTGTTCCATCGGCAGCAGTATGTGATAAAACTATAAGATCCCCATTCTGCTTGCTATCACGCAATACATTAATAATGTTAGGGTGGATTTGCGTGATATTAAGGTAATGTTTATAGTCAAGCGGAAGGTTATTCAATATATGAAAAAAAGTATATATAAGTCTCGCTTCATTTTCCACATATAGCTCGTTGAGAAGCGACTTCTTAAGAGGATCAAGATATTGTTTCGTAAGCTCGGTCATATTTATGTAGTATCGTGGGTTAAACTTTGGAGTACAATTTTTGTAGAAATTCGCGATCGCTACTGTCCGGAAATTTGAATTTAAACGCATAGTAACTCATTGAGTATATTTTGCTAAATGGCATATTTCCCTGTAACAGATTTCAACTTCACATACAAAAAGCACATAAAGGTCTAACTTTGTAGCGAAAGATCCCAATACTTCCTGCTCAAACGCTCAAGTTCCCGCTTGTCATCCGCAGGGCGAAAGGGATCGGATTAAGTTCACGCTTCGCAGCCCGCACAGCATGACGCGTTACCTGGATAGCTTTGCCCTTATTCAGCCTGGACTCCGGCAATAATCAAGAGCGACAGATACCAAGACCGTAGCGGCAGCAATACGGTAATACACGGACACGGCAAATGGGAATCGTTTGAAAGGCAGTCGATGGAACTGCATCGGGGACAGACCACGGTTTTCTGCTAGTCTTATGCTGTGATTATCCAATCGGAGATAAACCGTGCCGACAAATGACGCCGGGAAACCGGCTAAAAAACTCATCTCTATTCAGCGTAACGCGGCGCATCATTGGGTCGGCGATGGTTTTCCGGTGCGGACGCTGCTTGCTTATCCGGGACTGGGATCCCTCATCAGCCCTTTCCTGCTGTTGGATTATGCCGGTCCGATAGAATTTCCACCGACAGAGAAGCACTTGGGTGTCGCTGAACACCCGCACCGTGGGTTCGAGACAGTAACCATCGTTTATGCGGGCGAGGTGGAGCATCGCGACAGCTCCGGTGGCGGTGGTCGCATTGGCCCTGGCGATGTGCAGTGGATGACTGCAGCATCCGGGGTGGTTCATGAAGAATTTCATGGGCGCGATTTTGCGCGACATGGTGGCACACTGGAAATGGTGCAGTTGTGGGTCAATTTACCCGCCAAGGACAAAATGTCGCCGCCACGTTACCAGGGTATCCTGAATAACCAAATTCCGATTATGAGTCTCCCCAACGGCCAGGGCAGTGTGCGTGTGATTGCGGGTGAATTCGGTGGATTTATGGGGCCTGCCCGGACATTCACTCCAATCCATGTATGGGATTTACAGCTGGCGAGTGAGCAACGGATTGATCTTGCGGTACCCGACGATTATAACGCAACGCTGGTGGTACTCAAAGGCACCGTGCGGGTGAACGGTTGCGAAACCATCGGTGTGGCAGAGGCCGGTTTGTTTGACCGGGCGGGTGGGCACATCTGCATCGACAGTGCACACAATGCAACAGCGTTGCTGCTCTGCGGCGAACCGATCGATGAACCAATCGTCGGCAGCGGCCCTTTTGTCATGAACAATACCGAGGAAATTCGCCAGGCGATAGCAGATTACCAGAGTGGCAAGATGGGACATTTGTCCCCGCGCGGCACTTATTCAGAGATTCCTTAGTCCAGGTAGTTGAATTTCATATCCTTCGGTCTGTATCATCACCCCCCATGAGCCAACATTCTTTATTGCATTCCAGGTTCGGCACTCTCGGCCACGTGTGTATGAGATCAGCCACCAGTTGGTGGGAAATCATTCATTTTGGGGCTGTGGCGATAGTTCTGGCGCTGTCGCCATCGACCTATAGCCAGGGAAACTACACTGTAATTGCCCGGAATATCTATACTAGTACTTGGCAGGTACTGTTCTGGTTCACAGTGCTGTGCGCACTTGTCAGTCTGGTATTAATCCGTATCGTTGTTGTCACCGCTTCCAGTTATGGCCTATCTCAATACGCGCTGGAAATGGTAGTACGAGTACTGGTGCTTGAGCTGATTCCACTGGGCGCCGCCCTGTTTGTACTGCTGCGTTCAGGCATGACGATTAGTACTGAGGCGACGGCCAGCCTCATGCGTACCGAACTTGTCCCATGCGTGATTGCCGTCGCATTCTCGGTGGCGACATTAGCCGCAGTGAGCAGCGTAGTGGCGCTAGTGCTGGCCTATCTGGTCGTTTATGGCTTGTCGCCATGGGGTCTTACTGAGTATACGCATATGGTCGGGCGCGTATTCGATCCAGTTGTCACAGTTACCTTTATCTTCAAAACAGTGTGGTTCAGCCTGGCAGTTGCGGTGATTCCACTGGCTTCAGCACTACAGGTACCGCATGAGGCTACAAGGGAATCGAATCCTGTACCACAAGGTACGGTACGATTGTTTTTAGTTCTGGTACTGATCGAAGGTGTCTCTTTGACAGCCAAATATATTTAAAATGGAACAGCCACCAGATATGCAATCGGAATCAAAATTCCAACCGGTATCGCCGCCACCCAACATCGAGTTCAAAGTCATGCTGTTGCTGGTCCTGATGGGGGTATTAGTATTCAGTTCACTGGCATATGTGATGTATGCGCGTGGAGCTTTCGAAAGTACCCAGCAGGTAATATTGGTCGCAGATGATTCCGAGGGAGTGATCGTCGGCATGGATATGACGTTCTCGGGATTTCCAATAGGGCGCGTGCGGCGCGTTGAACTTGCTGATGACGGCAAGGCTCGCATCGTGATTGAAGTGGCGCGCCAGGATGCCAAATGGTTGCGTACCAGCAGTGTCTTCACCATGGAACGTAGCATAGTAGGTAGCACCCACCTGCACGTGTTCACTGGTGTGCTGACCGATCCACCGCTGCCCGATGGTGCTGTGCGAACGGTATTGATCGGCGATGCCACCGCAGAAATTCCTCACCTGGTAAATACCATACGCGACTTGGTCGAGAATCTACAGAACATGACCAAGCCTGACTCCAGCCTGAATGTGAGTCTGAATAATGTACAGACCGTCACACAAAATCTCAAGGGTCCATACGGTGCACTGGGCGTAGTGCTGGGTAGCGAAGCAAATGCAAAAAAGGTTATCACCACCCTGGATGAATCAAAGGCTGCCATAACCCAGGTCAACGCAATTCTGAGTGACGTACGGACAAGCCTTAAGAGCGTTGATGCCGTGCTGGCCGAAGCGCAGGCTGTTGGCGCCAACGCTCGGGTAGCCACAACCGACTTGGGTGCTTTGCGAGAGCAAGTGGAAATGAATCTGCGAAAGGTGGAGCATCTGGTGGATGAAATTAACCGCAAATGGCCCCTGGCACGCGATACGGAGCTTAAATTGCCATGAAGACGTCATGAGAATGCTCTGGGCGATAGTAGCAATTGGCCTTGCCGGATGCGCCAGCAGTCCCATACCGCCTGACTGGCAACTAAACGCGCATGGCGCACTCAAGAACTCGATCACAGCTTATCTGGTGGGAAACCCCAAACTTGCTGCTGTGGAATTTTCCCGCGTACGTGCAGAGATTGCCAGTACCGGTCGCGCAGATTTGCTTGCGCGCGCCGAACTGGTGCGCTGTGCGGCCCAGGTAGCCAGTCTCGAATTCAATAACTGCGAGTCATTTCAGGCACTGGCTAAAGATGCTGCCGCTGAGGAACGCGCCTATGCCGAATATCTGGCAGGACGTTGGACGGGGTTGAATGCGGCACTGCTGCCCGCGCAACATGCTGCAGTGGTTGCTGGCGCAAGCGGGGCGCTCAATGCCATCAAGGATCCGCTATCACGTTTAGTCGCCGCTGGTGTGCTGCTACAGACAGGCCGCTTGGCACCTGACGCTATCGCCGCCGCCATCCAAACCGCATCTGACCAGGGATGGCGCCGTCCGCTGCTCGCATGGCTAGGTGTTGCAGTCCGTCGGGCAGAGCAATTGGATGATAGAGAAGAGGTCTTACGCATTCAGCGGCGCATTGATCTGATCTCAGGCCTTGGGATATCCGTCCAATAAATCGGATCTCGTGCATTCGTCGCCGTTTCGAAATTCAAAACGGCCAGTGCAGCATTAACCAATCTTAGAATCGTGGACAATCCTGGTAATGAGAAAGAAAGTAAATAATTACATTTCCAGCATTGCCCCCAAGTTTTCCATAGAACTTCTGCAGGCGTTTCTTCCTACCTTGCTGTTGATTCTGATTGGCATGTTCCTGATCTACCAATATGTGGATCCCGCGCCACCCAAAAGGATTGTGATGTCCGTCGGGATGGAGGAAGGCAACTACAAAGCCTACGCCACAATTTACCAAGTACTCCTGAAAGAAAGCGGAATAAACCTTGAGCTGCATGCGTCAAAAGGTATTATTGACGATATCAGAGAATTAAAGAATCCTGATTCCAGTATCGAGATGGCTTTCATACAAGATGGGGTCGCGAGTGCGGAGGGATCAGAAAACCTGGTATCACTGGGCAGCTTGTATTACGAACCAGTTTGGATTTTCTGTCGCTGTAAAAGGGATATAACTCACCTGGCAGACTTAAAAGGCCGCAAAATAGCTGTCGGTAAGGACGGGAGTGGTACAAGATCTCTGGCAATGACCCTGTTAAATTCCAGTGGGGTCAATGCTGACAATGCCAAACTTGTTTCCATCGGCAACCAAGCGGCGGCTGATGCGCTACATAAGGGAGATATTGATGCAGCAATTTTTGTGGACACACCCGAGTCGGCATTAATCCGTGATATCTCCAAAGATCCTTCTCTGCGCCTGGTAAGCCTGGATCAAGCAGATGCCTATACCAGACAGTTTCCCTACCTGCATCACCTCGTTTTGCCAGAAGGTTCTCTGAATATAGAGAACAATATTCCCGAGCGCGATGTGCATTTGCTTGCGCCAACCACAGTGCTGGTTGTTCGTAATGACGTACATCCGGCGCTTGTTTACCTGATGCTTAAAACAATCTCGAAGATACATGATGGCGCAGGACTTTTAAATAAGAAACGTGAGTTTCCCGCCAACCTGGATTCCGACTTCCCTCTGAGCGCACAGGCCGAAAATTTCTATCAAAACGGTCTGCCGTTTCTGGATAAGTATCTTCCATTCTGGGCAGCCACTTTTGTCAACAGGACGCTGATTATCCTGATACCAATGCTGGCTTTACTCATCCCTCTGACAAAGATTATTCCCGTAATTTATACCTGGCTGGTCAAGATGAAATTATTCAGGTACTACGGCGAACTGCGTTTTCTGGAAACTCAAATCCAGGCTAATACTGACAAACAGGAATTTAAAAAATATCTGGATGAACTCGGCAATATTGAAGACAAGGTAAACCTGTTGCGATTGCCGGTCTCATTCTCTCAGCATTTATATGAATTGAAGGGGCATATTGAACTGGTACGGACTAAACTTGAGCGATTGGACAAGGACTAATCCCAATCCAATTTCATCAGTGACACTTCATTGGTATCCTCACCTGCGCGCCCACCCGTACTATCCACTTCCGAAGGAAGTCTCGTTCGTCATCGCCGCGTTTCACTCTTAAATTCGAACTGGAATATTTGTTGCTGTCAGCCAATTTTCTTTTTAGGAGGAGCTTTAGCGACCCGGATTTTTTCAGCCGTGATTTGCTTGAGTATCAGCTTCTGGCCGATGGCCAGACGTTCGGTGCGACTGTTCCATAACTGGATCTGCGCTACGCTGACACCATAACGCCTGGCAATGATGGAGAGCGTATCGTCTTTTTTGACGGCATAGACAAGACTGTATTCGAGCAGTCTTGACTCGACAGGCTTGTTGCGCATGACAGAGATGTCCATGCCGTTACTACTTCCATTAAGCGGTACCAGTAAAGTCTGACCCGGTGCAATCTTACCATGCCGTGCAATGCCGTTGACCGCCTTCAGTCGTGCTACGCTGATGTCATACTGTGCCGATATTTTCTCAGCAGTTTCTCCACTCTTCGCCTGATAGGCTTGCCATGAAACCAGCGGTTTGTCGTGATTTCCCAGGTTGGCCATGAAGGTTTCCACCTTATCCACCGGCAGCAATAAGGTACGCGAACCGTTGACATTAATGACGGGGCGATTGTGGGCGGGATTGAGTGCGTTAAATTCATCCACGGAAATATCTGCAAGATTCGCTGCCAGCTTTATATCTATATGCTGGGTGGTGGCGACCTGTTCAAAATAAGGCTGGTTAGGGATAGACTCAAGCGCGATACCAAAGGCTGCCGGATTGGAGATGATATTTTTCATTGCGATCAATTTTGGGACATAGTTCTGGGTTTCAGGCGGCATTCTGATACTGCGGAAATCCATCGGCAACCCACTGTTACGGTTCCTAGTGAGCGACCGCCCCACTGCACCTTCACCCCAATTATACGAAGCCAGCACCAGCTCCCAATCGCCAAACATACGATGAAGGTTCTGTAAATAATCCAGCGCTGCACTGGTGGCAGCGACAATGTCACGCCGATCGTCGTGCCACCAATTCTGTTGCAGGCCGTAATTCTTTCCGGTGGAAGGAATGAACTGCCAGATACCAGAGGCATGGCTGCGAGAATAGGCGGTGGGGTTAAAGGCACTTTCAATAATCGGTAGCAGTGCAATTTCGGTAGGCATGCCACGGCGCTCCACCTCTTCGACGATATGGAATAGGTAGCGCTTGCTACGTTCGACAATGCGGTTCATATATTCTGGGCGACCAGCGTAGAAGTTTTCGCTACTACGCACCTCCTTGCTGTTCAATTCAGCCATGGCGAAGCCGTTGCGTATGCGCTCCCATAGATCGACCGGTGGTGCGGATATGTCGACAGACGTTAAAACAAAACTTGCAGCGTTGGGGGCATCCTCGGCGACTATACTTGTTACTGTCGGTACAAGCCGAATAAGAGATTGCTCGGCAGGTGCCGCTGCACTTGTCATGGAATTTGTAATGGCAAGTGTTAAACCGATAATCAGGACAACTGCCGATTGTGATATATGCATGGTGTTAATCGTTATTGGTTCCGAGATTTACAAATTTGAGATTCCGAATAAACCTATCTCAGGCTTATTTGCCAACCTCGTTATGCGACTGACAGCATAAAAAAACCAGGCTGATGGTAGCCAACCACAACCGATTTCGCAAGGATTTTCTGTGGCTTTTGTCGAGTCCGGCAAACTCACTCACGAATATTGGACTGCCCCTCAAATCTCCCCAATTCCACCACCGTTAACGGTTTCCATCCCGCTTTGCGATGTTCTGCGACGACATTAGTAAAAATGCCGCCGCGCACATAGAATTTGGCAGTGAGGCGCATATATCTTGGCTTCAGGGCGGCAGCCAAGTCATCGAGAATGCGGTTGGTGACGGCTTCGTGGAACGCGCCTTCGTCGCGGTAAGACCATATATATAGTTTCAGGCTTTTAAGCTCGATGCATTTTTTGTCGGGGATGTAATCAAGAATCAGGGTAGCAAAATCCGGTTGCCCGGTTTTCGGACACAGGCAGGTGAACTCCGGAATTTCCATATGAATATGGTAATCCCGCGCCGGGGCCGGGTTAGGGAAGGTTTCCAATTTTTTCGCAGGGTGGCTAGGCATTCTCTTATCTCGGTCAAATCGGTTAGAATGGTCTACTCTTCATAAGATATTTTTTAGGGCAGCTTTTTGTTCTGCCCAATTATAACTGGTTGCAAACAATAAATTGCGTCTCTCCCACATCAAACTTGCCGGTTTCAAATCCTTCGTTGATCCCACCAACATTTCTGTTCCCGGTGATCTGGTAGGAGTTGTCGGTCCCAACGGTTGTGGTAAATCCAATGTAATCGATGCAGTGCGCTGGGTGTTAGGCGAATCAAGAGCATCCGCACTGCGCGGCGAATCCATGCAGGACGTTATTTTCAACGGCTCCGCCAATCGCAAGCCAGTCGGACGCGCCAGTGTTGAGCTGATATTTGACAACAGTCTGGGCAAGGCGGCAGGACAGTGGTCGAACTATGCAGAAATATCCATCAAACGGGTATTGTTGCGGGATGGCGAATCAACCTATTACATCAACAATATCCACGTACGTCGTCGCGACATTGCCGATATCTTTCTCGGTACCGGCATAGGTGGGCGCGGCTACGCCATTATCGAGCAGGGAATGATTTCCCGCATTATTGAAGCCAAGCCGGAGGAGTTACGTGCGTTCCTGGAGGAGGCTGCGGGAGTTTCAAAATACCGTGAACGTCGCCGTGAAACAGAATTACGTCTAGCTGATACTCGTGAAAACCTGTTGCGGGTGGATGACATCTGCCAGGAACTGGGAAAGCAGTTGCAGCACCTTGAGGAGCAGGCCAAGGTAGCCATCCAATTCAAGGATAGGCAAAGCCAGTTACACACTACGCAGAACCTTTTGTGGCTGGCGCGCAAGCAGGAAGCAGCAATGCAGCGTATTCGTGCAGAAAAAGAAATTCAACGGCTGGAAACGGAACTGGAAGCTGAAACCGCATGCCTGCGCGATGCTGAGAAACGTCTGGAAGAAAAACGCATCCAGCATTATGCCGCCGGTGACGGCCTGCATCAGGCACAGGGCGAGCTTTACGCTACTAACGCGGAAGTGGCGCGGATCGAACAGCAGATACAACATTTGCGCGAGAACCGCCAACGCATGGAGCTGCAAATCACAGCGGCGAAGAGTCAACTGGAACATCACGAAAAGCAGGCGGAAAATGCTGTCGATAGCTCGAACCGCTGGCGCAGTGAACTTGAGCTGGCACAGCTGGCTCATGAAGCCAGCAAACAAAAAACTGCCATGGAAAGTGAGAAATTACCGCTGGCAGAATCCGTTTACCGCTCGTGCCAGGAAAAGCTGGGGGAAATACAGCGCGGTTTGCTGCTGGTAGAGCAGGCCGGGCAACTGGAAGAGAGCCATCGCACCCATGCTGAGAAAACCTTGCAACAACTGGAATCGCGGCGCGAACGGCTGCTGGATGAACAGGGCAAGTTGCCACAATCCGATGATGAGGGGCTATCTCGTTTGCGGCGCGAGACGGAAAGTATCGCAGCGGACCTGAAACAAAAACAGGAAGTGCTCACGCAAACGGTAGAGCGCCTGCCCAGTGCAGAAGAAATAAAACGCGATCTCACGCGCAAAGCGCAAGTACTGGAACAACAGATTACCCAGGCGGAAGCGCGGTGCAACGCTCTGCAACGCTTACAGCATCGGCTCGAAGGCAACGAAAGGTTAAGTACATGGCTCACCAAGTATCAGCTGGATGTGTCGCCACGTTTGTGGCAAAGCATCCAGATTGAGAAAGGTTGGGAAGATGCGCTGGAAGCGGTATTGCGTGAGCGTCTGAACAGCGCACAACTTGAGCGGCTGGAAACAGCACAGAACTGGGCAAGCGACTCGCCCCCGGGGAAATGGTCGCTGTTCGAAGCAGCGACACTTCCGGTACCAACTGAAGTAACCGGACAAACTGAAGATAGGCTGCGTGGCAAGGAAAGCTGGACGCCCCTCCAGGGATATCTGACTTGTGATAACAGCGGAATAAAAGCTGTGTTGAACGAATGGTTGAGTGGGATATTTGTGGTTGAGGGTATGCAGGATGGCCTCTTGCAACGGACAAAACTGGCTTGCGGCGAGATGCTGGTGACGCGTGAAGGCCATGTCATTACCCGCCATAGCCTGACTTACTATGCGCCTGACTCGCAATTGCACGGGGTGCTGGCGCGGCAGCGGGAGATAGCCCAGATCAAAATCGAAGTGGATGCGCTAAGGGGTGGTCTCGCCATAGAAAAATCCGCACTGGCAGTAGCGGAAGAAGCCTACCGCGAACTGGAAGTGTCGATCTCGCGTTTGCGTCATGATAGTGAGCAGCTCCAGCAACAGCATCATGATTTACAGATACAGGTGCTGAAGCTCACCCAACTGGCCGAGCGCGCCAGCCAGCGCCGTAGCCAGATTGAGCTTGAGCTGACAGAAATTGCGCAGCAGACAGCGTTGGAAGTTTCACAGAAACAGGATGCTGAAATAAAACTGGCGGAATATCACATTCAAATTGAGGCTCTACGGGAGCAGGTGCAACAGGAAAAGCATGCCAGAGAAGCAGCGGAGCAGTCGCTCAATACTCAGCGTCAACTTGCGCAGAATGCGGCAAGAGAAATGCAGGAAGCTGCCTTCTATGAAAAAACCTGCCAGAACAAAATCATTGAGATAGAGAATTCCATCCACATCATTAATGAGAATATTGCTGGACTAAGAAACAATCTGGAGAGATTATTGACCGAGCAAGGCGGTTTTGATGAAGCTCCGTTGAGCAGTCAACTACAGGAATGGCTGGCGCTGCGCGAGCGGCGTGAATCGGCGCTGGCAACAGCGCGTAATGCTCTGGAGGGTGCGGCTAATGAGCTGCGGGAAATAGAGCAGGAACGCATGACTTCCGAACAGAAACTGTACCCGCTGCGAGAATTCATCAACCAGGCGCGCCTTAAGGAGCAGGAGGCGCGCATTACCGAGAATCAGTTTAGCGAACAGTTAACGCAGGCAAAGGCCAACGAGGAGGAATTGCTGTCAGCTCTGGGCAGAATGCGGCCTGCCGCATTGCAGGCTGAGATCAATCGTCTGAATACTGAAATTGCTGCCTTGGGCGCTGTTAATCTCGCTGCGCTGGAGGAATTGCAAGCCTCCCAGGAGCGCAAGACTTATCTTGATGCGCAATTACAGGATTTGAGGGAAGCGGTGGAAACCCTGGAAAGCGCCATCCGCCGGATAGATCGCGAAACCCGTGAGCGTCTGCTGGAAACTTTTGACAAGGTCAACAGCCATCTGAGTGAAATGTTTCCTATTATATTTGGTGGCGGACAGGCTAAACTAATATTAAGTGGCGAGGAGATTCTTGACTCCGGCGTACAAATCATCGCACAACCACCGGGCAAGAAGAATAGTTCTATCCATTTGCTGTCCGGTGGTGAGAAAGCACTGACTGCACTGGCGCTAGTGTTTTCGCTGTTCCAGCTTAATCCCGCACCGTTCTGTCTGCTGGATGAGGTAGATGCTCCACTGGACGATAGCAACACTGAACGTTTCTGTGATCTAGTGAAGAAAATGTCACGTCAAACCCAGTTCCTTTTCATCAGCCATAATAAAATCACCATGGAAATGGCGCAACAGCTGATTGGTGTCACCATGCAGGAACAGGGCGTCTCACGCGTAGTCGCGGTGGATATCGAAGAAGCTATCAAGCTGAGCGATATGGCGGCGGTGGCATAATGGACGTAATGGGTATGAGTGATTTGCAGGTCAGCCTGATTGTCATTGGCGGCATCGTGGTTGCGAGCGTTATTCTGCTCAACTGGCTGCAACAGCGGCGCTACCAGCGCAGTGCGGAAAAGGCATTTGAGTGCAAGCATGAAGATGTGCTGCTCAGAGTAGATGAGACTATTGCAGAGGATGGATACGCCGAGTTGCAGCCAAGCAGGGAGTCGTCGCAGGAATTTCAGGCGAAGCTGAGTATAGAGCCAATTGAGCCGGCGGAAATTTCCCAGCCAGATTCTGCATCCGAGGGTGTAACGGCTGCACCAGTGAAACAGAAAACGCTTGAAGTTGATAGTGCCAGCGCTGTAGATTATATAGCGAACATCCGGTCGGAGACATTGATTGCTGCCTCAGATCTAACCGAGGTATTGCGGCGGAAATTCGATTTTGGCAAACCGGTGCAGTGGCTCGGACAGCGCGATACGGGGGCATTCTGGGAAGAAATTACCATAGAGGCCAATGACGGTAGGGGTGGCTATGCCGGCTTGAAGGGCTGCCTGCAGTTGGTCGACCGCTCTGGCCCAGTAAGTGAAGTGAGTCTGTCCGAGTTTTGCGACATGGTGAAAAATTTTACGGCACACGTGCATGCAGTTGCCGATTTTCCTGATATTCGGCAAGCATATGCACAGGCAGTGTCGCTTGACCAGTTTTGTGCGGAAGTGGATGTGATGGTAGGCATCAATATTATCAGCAAGGACGGTGGCGCATTCACCGGAACCAAGATCCGTGCCTTGGCTGAAGCATCCGGACTCAAGCTGGAGACGGGAGGTGCATTTAATTACCGTGATGAAAATGGCGCTATTCTGTTTTCGCTCAACAACTATGAATCTTCACCATTTCTGCCTGACAACATAAGAACGCTTGCCACTCATGGCGTTACTTTTCTGCTTGATGTACCCAGAGTGAAGAACGGTGAGAAGGTCTTCGATCAGGTAGTCCATCTCGCCGGAATTTTCTCTACCACACTGGGCGGTATGCTGGCAGATGACAACCGTATTTCCCTGACCGATAGCGGCATCGCTAAAATCAAGCAACATTTGGGTAACATTCAAGCCATGATGAAAGCGCGCGATCTCCCTGCTGGTGGAGAGATTGCGTTAAGGCTGTTTGCGTGAATGAGCATTCCGGAAACCATTCGGCAGCAAGCGCAGAGACTGCGCGAAACTGTCGAACTGCATAATTACCAATATTACGTACTAAATGCACCGACTATTCCAGATGCTGAGTACGACAAGCTGTTCCGCGAATTGCAACGGCTTGAGCAGCACTATCCCCAGCTTGTTACGCCAGACTCTCCCACCCAGCGCGTAGGCGGCAAGGTACTAGGTAGCTTGAAGCCTGTTCGACATGTTGTTCCTATGCTTTCGATAGAAACCGAAACTGATGTCACCGAAACTGGTGCATCGGCGTTTGATTCGCGAGTGCGCAAGAACCTAGCATTGGAAGAAAATGATGCGCCCATCGAATACATAGCTGAACTGAAATTTGATGGCTTAGCCATTAACCTGCGTTATGAGCAGGGTGTGTTGGTGCAAGCGGCGACACGTGGCGACGGAGAAACAGGTGAGGATGTAACGCAGAATATCCGTACTATTTACCAGATTCCACCGAGACTTAATGGAAGTGCGCCAGATGTACTGGAGGTGCGCGGTGAGGTATATATGCGCCGGAATGATTTCGAGCGACTTAACGCAGAACTCCGTGATCGCGGTGAGCAGACCTATATGAATCCGCGTAATACAGTGAGCGGTGTAATACGCCTTTTAGACCCCGCAATAGCTGCAAAGCGCCCATTGTCGTTCTTCGCATATGGACTAGGCGAGGTAAGAGGCTGGGCAATTCCTAATACGCACAGTGAAGTGTTGGATGCTCTGATGGAAATGAGGCTGCCTGTATGTGAGGAACGTGCAGTGGTATCTGGCCCACAAGGTTTAGTCGAATTTCATCGTCGTATTGAGGGAAAGCGCGATACTCTGCCATTCGATATTGATGGTGTTGTTTACAAAGTTAATGATCTAAGTTTGCAGAAACGGCTTGGAATGCGAGATCGTGATCCAAGGTGGGCCGTAGCGCATAAATTTGAAGGGGAAGAGCAGTTAACTACAGTGCTTAACATAGATGTTGAAGTTGGTAGGACAGGAGTCCTTACTCCAATGGCGCGTCTTTTGCCCGTGCATGTTGGAGGTACGGAGGTGAGTAATGCTACGTTGCACAACGAGAGGCAGTTGCGGTTAAAAGATGTGCGTATTGGTGATACTGTAATTGTGCGTCGTGCTGGTGATGTTATTCCCGAAGTGGTTAGTGTCGTTAAGGATAAACGGCCCAGTGATGCAAAAGAATTCGTTATGCCCAAAACTTGTCCGGTATGTGGAGCTCACGTAATCAAGGTCGAGAAAAAGACCTATCTTAAAACTAAAGTAAAAACCAAAACCCAAGAAGCATATCGTTGTATTGGGGGACTGAAGTGCCCAGCGCAAAGAAAACAAGCCATCATTCATTTTTCTGGTCGCCGAGCAATGAATATTGATGGCCTTGGCGAAAAACTGGTTGACCAGCTAATCGATGCGAAACTAGTAATGACTCCGGCTGATTTATACCGCTTGCAACCAGAACGGCTTATGGAGTTAGACCGAATAGGCAAAATTTCAGCCCAGAATTTGCTTGAGGCTATCCGGAAAAGTAAATCTCCGACTTTGGCACGATTTATCTTTGCTCTGGGTATCCCAGAAGTAGGGGAAGGAACAGCAAAGGACTTGGCGAATCATATGGGCAGCTTGGGTCGATTGATGGAGGCGTTACCGGAAGTGCTTCAATATATCCCCAATGTCGGCAAAGGGGCAGCAAGTGCTATCCATGAATTCTTCTCTGACCAACATAATAAAACAGTGATTAAAGAACTAATTGAATTTGAGGTTTTGTGTCAAGAGGAAAAACCTGTCGATATGAAGATTGCAGCTAAGCCAACCTTAGCCAATTTGATCGACGCGCTAAACATTGTTGGTGTTGGCGAAGGTGGTTCCAAGAAATTAGCGGTACACTTCAAAACTCTGGACAAGTTAATTTTTGCCAGTGAGCAAGATTTATTATCCGTGCCAGTTAGTCAAAAAGCTGCGGCAGGTATTGTTAATTATTTTAAGGATGAAAAAAAAGTTGAATACGCTTTGCGAGTTGAGAAGCAATTGCGTAAATTTGGGATGCATTGGGATGATCGCGTAAACAATCAAATGGCCCGGCAAAGATTGCCTTTGGATGGAATGGTATTTGTATTGACTGGTAATTTGCCAAATTTAAAAAGAGATGAGGCTAAACAGAAAATCGAAAGTGTAGGCGGAAAGGTGGTAGGAAGTGTTTCGGCGAAGACTAGCTATGTGGTTGTAGGCGAAAATCCCGGAAGCAAATTACAGGATGCCCAAAGGCTGAGTATTGAAATACTCGATGAAAAAGGGCTTTTGCAGAAGTTAACTCAAACTGAGCAGTTAGCATTGGATATCTGAAATGGAAAAAGAATTCGAAGTGCGGAGTCGTGACGGAGTTGCAACCTATGCCGTAGCGTTTATCTTGGAGTTTGGTAGACTGAATGTTTATTGTAAATGCCCAGCTGGGATATTAGGTAAGTGGTGCAAGCACAAGATGCGTCTAATATCTGGAGATGTTACCGGAGTACTTGCTACCTCTGGAGCGGTGGATATGGTCGAAGTACTGAGTTGGATTAGAAATTCTGAATTTCCACGGCTACTGGATGAAATGAAGACGGCTAAAAACGAAATGCAAGTAGCAAAAATAAAAATGGATAAAGTAAAAAAAACATTGGAAAAATCTGTGCAGAAAGGTGTGGCTGTATGCCAAAAATAACCAAAGCCGTTTTCCCCGTGGCGGGCATGGGCACCCGCTTTCTACCTGCCACCAAGGCCAGCCCCAAGGAAATGCTGCCGGTTGTGGACAAGCCTTTGATTCAATACGCGGTGGAGGAAGCCACTGCGGCGGGTATCACCGAAATGATTTTTATCACCGGCCGCAACAAACGTTCCATTGAAGACCATTTTGACAAAGCCTATGAAATGGAAGCGGAATTGGAGGCGCGTGGTAGAAACGATACTCTGGAAGTGCTGCGCAGCATTGTGCCGAAAAATATGTCCTGTATTTATATTCGGCAACCGGAATCCCTGGGGCTGGGTCACGCCGTACTGTGTGCGCGGCCTGCGGTGGGTAACCAGCCATTCGCAGTGCTGCTGGCGGATGATCTGATAGACGGTGACGATCCATGTATCCGGCAAATGGCTCAACTGTATGAGGAGAATCGCTGCTCGATACTGGGCGTACAAAATATTGAGTTGAGAGATACGGTGAATTATGGCATCGTCAAATGCGAGCCGGGAAAAAATGGACTGCACCCAATCACTGGCATTGTAGAAAAACCCAAACCAGAAAATGCGCCCTCAACGTTGGGGGTGGTTGGGCGCTACATTCTCACCCCTAAAATTTTTGCGCATCTGGAGAGGGTTAAACCTGGTGCTGGTGGAGAAATCCAACTTACCGATGGCATCGCCTCACTGTTGCAGGAAGAACAGGTGCTGGCCTACGAGTTTTTCGGAATTCGTTACGATTGCGGAACCAAGCTCGGCTACCTCAAGGCCACCATTGCGCTGGCGCTTAAGCATCCTGAAGTGAGGGAAGAGTTTGCCGCCCATCTTGCACAAAACTGTAATATCCGTCGTGATATTCCTGCCGGTTAATGGCACATTAGAATCACATTTTTGGGTCAAATCCAACACTACAGGCACTGATGCTCTCTTCCGAAGAAGCGAAACGGCTACTTGATACGGCAGAGCTGATTTGCTCTGCTGATATCGTATCTGATGCCATCAGATGTATGGCAGCGGATATCACTGTAGCGCTATCGGATCGATACCCATTGGTACTGAGCGTGATGGGTGGCGCAGTGGTGTTTACCGGACAACTGCTGCCGCTACTGAGATTCCCATTGGATTTCGATTATATTCACGTTTCCCGCTACCATAACAAAATCAGCGGCGGGCAGATTGACTGGAAAGTGGTACCCAGGGAAAACATACAGGGCCGGGTGGTGCTGGTATTGGATGATATCCTCGACGAAGGTGTCACCTTGGCCGCGATCCGTGAACGGGTTGTCGGAAACGGTGCAGCAGCCTTTTACAGCGCAGTTCTTGCCGACAAAGACATTGGTCGTTCCAAGCCCATAAGTGCGGATTTTGTTGGTGTTACACTGCCGAATCGCTATGTGTTTGGCTTTGGTATGGACGTGCATGGTGCATGGCGGAACTTGCCTGAAATTTATGCAATGAAAGATTGAAACCGGTTTTTTTCAATACATCTTATTTCTGAAAAACATGATAGCAATCATTGGCGGTAACGGCATGACCCAACTTGCCTGCCTTGAAATATCGCATCGGCAGATTATAAGAACGCCCTATGGCGAGCCGTCCGGGCCGCTGACTTTCGGCAGAATCAGCAACCATGAGATCGTGTTTCTGGCGCGCCACGGTTATGGTCACACCATCCCACCTCATGCGGTGAACTATCGCGCCAACTTGTGGGCGCTGCAATCGCTCAAACCGGCACAGGTGATATCGGTTGCATCGGTGGGTGGTATTCATGCCAATTTTACGCCCGGCACGATCGCGGTTCCTGACCAGATTATTGATTACACTCATGACCGCAAGTTTACCTATTTCGATGGTACCGACGAAGCAGTCACCCATATTGACTTTACCGAACCTTACTGCCAGATCACGCGTGAACGCCTGCTGGAAGCAGCAAAGCAGGCAAACGAGAAAATAATCGATGGCGGCATCTACGCAGCCACCCAGGGGCCGCGCCTCGAAAGCGCTGCTGAAATAAATCGGCTGGAACGGGATGGTGCCGATATGGTAGGTATGACCGGCATGCCGGAAGCGGCATTGGCGAAGGAACTTGGGTTGTGCTACGCGACCCTCGCGGTAGTAGCCAATTATGCGGCTGGACGGGGGACAAGTGCTCATACCATTCGTCTGGAAGAGGTGCATACCGTTCTGGAAAAAGCAATGGTCAGTGTTAGAAATATTCTTGAACAGCTGGTGGAACTCGATGGCGATTAGACCTGTTTTGAAAATGGGCGATCCACGTCTGCTGAAAGTAGCGGACAAGGTGGCGAAATTCGGTACTCCTGAATTTAATACGTTGATTCAGGACATGCACGACACCATGGAAGCGCTGAATGGCGCGGGGCTCGCAGCACCGCAGATTGGTGTCAGTCTGCAAGTAGTAATCTTCGGCGCAAAGCATAACCCGCGCTATCCCGATGCTGAGGAAGTGCCTTACACCGTGCTGGCAAATCCCCTGCTGACGCCGCTCGCACAAGAGATGGAACGGGACTGGGAGGGTTGCCTGAGCGTCCCGGGTCTGTGCGGCATGGTGCCGCGCTTTACCAGGCTGCGCTACCAGGGACTTGATCAGTACGGCAAACCCATAGACCGCAGTGTAAGTGGGTTTCATGCACGCGTGGTGCAGCACGAATGCGATCACCTGCAAGGCATACTCTATCCAATGCGCATTACCGATTTTCACATGTTCGGTTTTACTGAGGTGTTATTTCCAGGGCAGGCACCGATGGATGAGTGAGTGGACGTTAAGGCTTCACCACTACCAGCACCACCACCGCAATCAGAACTATCACCGGGATTTCATTGAACCAGCGGTAATAAACGTGCCCATGCCGGTTACGGTCGTGTTTGAAATCAGCCAGCAATTTACCGCAGTAAAAGTGATAGGCAATCAGCACCGCTACCAGTGCCAGCTTGGCATGTAGCCAGCCGCCGGAAAAACCATAGCTCAACCAGAGCCACACACCGAATACGATGGTCAGCACCGCACCCGGCGTCATAATGCCATAGAAGAGTTTACGCTCCATCACTTTGAAGCGCTCGATGCCGAGTTGGTCGTCGCTCATGGCATGGTAGACGAACAAGCGCGGCAAATAGAACAATCCGGCAAACCAGGTGACCATGAAAATAATGTGTAGCGCTTTTATCCAGAGCATTTAGTTTCCTTTCTATACGGAGACGATAGATTATTTCATCAAGCACCGCACAATACTTCGAGGGTGCCACTGTCCATACTGCCGAAGTGAACTGCTGCCATTGCAGAGAAAGTGATGCGAGAGGCTGAGAGCTATATGACCGGAAGCGTGTATGTTACCTTGGTTGCGTTGACCTTGACATAGCCGCGCTCCACGAGAGCCGCATATACGGCATCAACATCGGTAGCGCGTACACCTTTGCCTAATCTCGTTTGCATAGTATTCCGCAAGGATTTTTGAGTGCCGGGTCTTCCGGTTTTTCTTTTTACCAGGCCTTCTACCACGAGCTTGGTCATGTCATCGAGCGTGACGCGGGCGGGAGGCCGACTAGATTCGCCATCACTACAGATATCGTCCGAGTCGACTGAGTTGGGGACTTGACTAAAGCACGGCATTTTTTCGATAGAGCTTGAGCGTACGACCGATATTTTTCTTGCTTTCAGGTGCCGAATGAGCGAATCAAACCCCTTGTCTCCCGAAATAATATGAAAGTACCCTGTGGCATCAACTGCTGCCAGATCGCCAAGGTAGTAGGCAATGTGAAAATCAAGTGCGTTTATCCCGGATGCTTCGAGAATAATATATTCCGCATGACTGCCCAATTCCTGCATTTCCAGAACAAATTTGACTGGAAGTTTGGTATTCTTTGGGCCAAGAAATACGGCTCTTCGCGTAATCGAGTGGGTAAATTTCATGTTTTTTAGAGTTTCGGGAGCATAGACGTGAGTATTTTCAGCCGTAAATATTCTTCATCGCGTAGCCCATATGCACGGCGTTGGATGACTCGTATCTTGTTATTGAGTCCT
>CAMDAX010000022.1 GCA_945888885.1 Nitrosovibrio sp. Nv4
CGTTCCAACCCTCATATGTTTCTTCGAATCTCATCTTTCGGTTCTCCTGTAGCACTTCCGTTCGTCTCATTTGGCACCCCCTTCGGGGTACTATGACGACCGGACAGATGTCGCGCTACAGAACCGGACAAATCATGAACTCTCAACACCCGGAATTGCAGCAGGATTCAGGCATTGGCATACCCTGGCAGCGGCTTGACTTCCAGTCACTTGGAAAACTCGCCCTATCATGCTCCTACAAACCGGCAGTGGGCTCTTAATCGATCGTCATCAATCAGCTTGTTTCCGCAGGAACGCCGGAATATCCAATACGTCCACTCCGGATTGCCTCATCGCCTCTACGGCCGCATCGTGCCTTCTATTGGTGCGGATCGCAGCTGGAATCTCTAACTCTTTCCAGTCTACCGTACTCATCAACGCTGCATCGTCAGTCCCGGTGCGGATACGAATAATGCTTAACGGCTTAGGCTGGATATAGCCGATCACTCCACCAAGCCCAGTCGCCACCATGGTTACCCTCAGGTTGTCCCCCATGTTCTCGTCAATTACGGTACCAACAATTACAGTAGCATCTTCAGCGGTAAAGTCCTTGATAGTATTCATCACTTCCTGAACTTCCCGCATCTTCATGCCCGAACTGGCAGTAATGTTTACCAGCACCCCGCGTGCCCCAGAGAGATTCAAATCTTCCAGCAGAGGACTTGATACTGCCTGCTCTGCTGCCACACGTGCGCGGTCTATGCCTGAAGCAAATGCAGAACCCATCATCGCTACACCCATTTCCGACATCACTGTTTTCACATCAGCAAAGTCTACATTGACAAGACCAGGGCAGTTGATAACCTCTGCAATTCCGGCAACTGCGCCATATAGTACGTTGTTGGCTGCCTTGAATGCATCCAGCATGCTAATATCCTCCCCCAGCACCGTCATCAACTTGTCGTTGGGAATCACGATCAGCGAATCGACATGCTGTGACAGTGCTTCCATTCCCGCCTGCGCCGTTTTTAGACGCCTGCCCTCAAATGCAAATGGTTTGGTCACTACCGCCACGGTAAGAATTCCCATTTCTTTCGCTACCTGCGCCACTACTGGTGCGGCACCGGTGCCAGTACCTCCTCCCATTCCGGCAGTAACAAACAACATATCCGCACCTTCGATCAGCTCGGCGATGCGATCGCGGTCTTCCAAAGCCGCTTCACGCCCGATTTCTGGATTAGCTCCTGCGCCCAGTCCCTTGGTAATGGACGATCCCAATTGCAACAGGGTGCGCGCCTGATTACGCTTCAATGCCTGCGCGTCTGTATTGGCACAAATAAACTCAACGCCTTGCACACCGTTCAGGATCATGTGATCCACCGCGTTACCACCGCAACCACCGACACCGATAACTTTTATGACCGCTTCCTGTGTTTGTGTATCCATGATTTCGAACATTACATTTCTCCTTTGGTGAGTTAATAACTTGATTTCTAAAAAATTTTCTTGAACTTTTGACCCTGAATCTGGAAACCTTGATACCGCACGAGGTATACATGCCCCTCTATCCTTAGTTCTGAATCTTAAAAATTACCCTGAAACCAATTTTTCATTCTTTCAAGAATCTGCTTGAAAGAATTGCCCTGCAGTCGACTATGCTGATCGCGCTGAAGCTGTTCCATACCAGCAATAATCAGCCCAACGCCGGTGGAAAACCGTGGTGTGCGCACCACCTCCGCCAAGCCGCCATGATAGTGCGGCAATCCCAGTCGTACCGGCATGTGAAATATTTCTTCACCTAGTTCCACCATGCCTTGCAGGGAACTGCTGCCGCCGGTGATGACGATCCCGGATGAAAGTAGTTCCTCGAAACCGCCACGGCGCAACTCAGCCTGCACCAAAGAATAGAGTTCCTCCACCCGTGGCTCAATCACTTCTGCCAGTGTTTGCCTGGAAAGTTGGCGTGCACCTCGCTCGCCTACGCCCGACACCTCCACCATTTCGTGAGGATCAGCCATGCCGCGCAGAGCACAACCGTAGCTGCACTTGATATCCTCCGCATCCTTGGTGGGGGTGCGCAATGCCATCGCAATATCATTGGTGATCTGGTCGCCAGCAATAGGAATCACCGCCGTATGACGAATTGCGCCATTGGTAAATACTGCGATGTCTGTAGTGCCGCCGCCAATATCAATCAAGCACACACCCAGATCTTTTTCATCTTCCGATAGCACCGAAATCGCTGAGGCTAATGGTTGCAGCACCAGATCGCGTACTTCCAAGCCGCAACGGCGCACACACTTCATAATGTTCTGCGCTGCCGATACTGCACCGGTAACAATGTGTACTTTTACTTCCAAACGTATGCCGCTCATACCGATAGGCTCACGCACATCTTCCTGGCCGTCTACGATAAATTCCTGATTGAGGATATGCAAAACTTGTTGATCGGCAGGGATGTTCACCGCCTTGGCGGTTTCCATCACCCGCTCCACGTCTGTACGTGACACCTCCTTGTTCTTGATTGCCACCGTTCCATGTGAATTAAAGCTCTTGATATGGCTACCCGCAATACCGGTATAAACTTCACGAATCTTGCAATCAGCCATTAACTCCGCCTCTTCCAATGCGCGTTGGATTGCATTCACTGTGGTCTCGATATTGACGACCACGCCTTTCTTCAGGCCGCGTGACGGATAGCTACCCATGCCGATAATTTCAAAACCGCCATCAGGTTTAACCTCGGCAACGATAGCAACGATCTTTGAAGTGCCGATGTCGAGGCCGACAATTAGGTTCTTATTTTCAATAACTCTGTTCATTTATCTTGCGAGCCCTTAATCTCACGCTGTTTTTTTCAGATTTGACTTGCGTGGTTCCTGCTGCGACGCTTCCGGTACACGTACAGAAAAACCGTTGGGATAGCGTAAATCCACATAGGTTAGTTGCTGATTCAATTGTGCGAAGCTGCGGTCATACGCCGAAACGTAGCGGGCTAGGCGCACTTCTGTTTGGTCGCGTCCCAGCTCCAGCATAACCCCATTCTCCAAGTAAATGCTCCAGGCATAGCGGGGTGAAAGATTCAGCTGGGTAATGTTCTGCTGCAAGGGTTTCAGCAACTTGCTAAAAGCAGAGAATTGCCGCACCACATCGTAGGAGCTTTCCGGTGGCCCTATGAATGCTGGCAGCTTCTCGTCAACTACAGTGGCACCAACAGTAAATACTTCTCCATAAGTATTTACCAACGCTTCGCTGCCCCAACGTGCCACTGCCACATGCTCTTCCAGTGCCACTTCCAGACTCTGCGGCCAATGTCGCCGCACACCCGCAGCCCTTACCCAAGGTAATTTCTCAAATGCGTCACGCGCCACATCCAGATCAACCGTAAGAAAATTTCCCGCGACTTTGCTGCGTACTACGTTATCTATTTGCTCCCGTGTCACGTGCTTCAATTCACCGTTACTGCTATTGGCGCCGCCAATACTTACCTCCTTTAACGGAAACGCTGACGAATTCACCGCCCATGAACTAATTGTGTAGATTGCCGCGAGCGAAACCAACGCAAATAGCAGATTAGCCAGCAGGTGCAACATGTAGTGGTTATCCCACATGAGCCAACTCCAATATTTGCACCACTAAATCCTCAAACGATATCCCTGCCGCTCTTGCTGCCATCGGCACGAGGCTGTGGTCGGTCATGCCAGGCGAGGTGTTGGTCTCAAGAAAATAAGCCCTGCCAGATTTATCCAGTATTACATCCACTCTTCCCCAACCTTCGCATCCAAGAATCCTGTGTGCTTGTAGCGCTTGTGCCTGAATCGCCTGTTCCTGTCCGGCGGACAAGCCACTCGGGCAGAAATAACAGGTGTCATTGGATAAATACTTCGCTTGGTAATCGTACAACCCCCCTGCTGTCTCAATCCGCACCAGCGGCAGCGGTATCTCTCCAAGAATGGCAACGGTCAACTCCACCCCTTCGATGAATTGCTCTGCCAGCACTACTACGTCGTGCTTTGCTGCCAACTGGTAGGCCGCTGGCAAATCCTCTGCGGCCATCACCTTGCTCAAACCAATGGTGGATCCTTCGCGCGAAGGTTTGACGATCAGGGGCAGACCCAACTCCTTCACCACTGCATTAAAATCGCTTTGCGCATTAAGCACGGCATAACAGGGAGAATTAATCCCTGCTGCCTGCCACAGCAGCTTGGTGCGCCATTTGTCCATTGCCAGCGCACTCGCCATGACACCACTACCGGTATAGGGCAACCCCATGAGTTCCAGTGCACCTTGCACCGTACCATCTTCGCCATAGCGCCCATGCAGAGCGATGTGTGCCCGCTTGAATCCCTGCTGTAATAATGCTTCCATCGGTAGCTCGGCAGGATCAAACGGATGCGCATCCACATTTCTGCGCCGCAATGCATCAAGCACGGCTTTGCCGCTTTTTAGCGAAATCTCACGCTCAGCGGAACGGCCACCCAGAAGAACTGCTACTTTTCCAAAATCATGATTGCTCACAACTGGCTGCTCCCACCAAAAGAATCCATAGCGAAACTTCTGAATTCATCTCGAGTCACTTGATCTCTCCGATAATCCGCACTTCCTGAACTAACTCAACTCCGGTCTGTTCTTTCACAATTCTGCGCACCGCCACAATCACCGCTTCAATATCTGCTGCGGTGGCGGTGCCGGTATTGACAATGAAATTTGCATGCTTGGATGAGACCATCGCACCACCCATGCGAAAATCCTTCAACCCGCATGACTCGATCAGCCGCGCTGCATGGTCTCCCGGCGGATTACGAAACACTGAGCCGGCATTAGGCAAATTCAATGGCTGACTGTTGGCGCGCTTGGCGAGTAATTCCTTGATCTTTTTGCGCGATGCTGCATCGTCACCATTCTTTAACCTAAACCACCCCCCTACGAACCACTCTTCATCAGGAATATTTCCGGGTTCCGGCTTCAAAGTTACATGCCGGTAGTCGATCTCATAATCCCCAAGCGAGCGCACGCGCAGTTGGCCGACATGATTGAGCGTCTGTACGCGTTCGACAATTTCCCAGGTTTCGGTACCGTAACAGCCTGCATTCATTGCCAGCGCCCCACCCACCGTACCCGGTATGCCGGCCAGAAACTCAGCACCGGTCAAGCCATTCGCTACCGCGTGCCTTGCCACCTTGGCGCAGGACACACCCGCCCCGGCGTAAATCAACCCTCCGTCTGCAGTCTGTTGCTCCAGTCGCAACTCATTCAACCGCGCATGCAGCAACACTACTGTGCCGTGTACTCCACCGTCACGTACCAAAAGGTTGCTGCCCAACCCCACCATATATATCGGCTCGCCCTGCGGCAGAGTACACATGAATTGAACAAGATCTGTCAAATCAGCCGGAATATAAACACGTTTGGCCTCCCCGCCTGCGTGCCAGGAAGTATGCTTTTTCATCGATTCATTCACGCGCGTCTCACCACGGAGGACTCCTTCCGATACCCCCTTGTGGGATGCGCATAAATCATCAGTGAATTTATTTGTTTCTGTCATATTCATTCACACGTCCTGTAAGAGACTGGTAATGTGAAAAAACCAAGATTCAGTAATGCTTCCCCGCAGATCCTCGCCAGCTGCTTTTATCTTCACTGCTCTGACTCCAAGGCGAATCATGCTTTGCCCCCTGCATCTCCATTCTCCTGCGCAATACTGGACGCCACCCCACCCACCGACCCTGCGCCCATCACCAATATCACATCGCCGTCTTGTGCCACACTGCGGATTGCAGCAGGCAACTCGTCCACCGTCTCGACATAAATCGGCTCCACCTTGCCTTGCACCCTTACTGCTCGCGCTAGCGATCTGCTGTCAGCAGCAACGAGGGGCGCTTCACCTGCGGAGTAAACTTCCGTTAACAACAGCACATCGACGGTAGACAGAACCTTAACGAAATCCTCGAACACGTCACGCGTACGCGTGTAACGGTGCGGCTGAAACACCAGCACCAGACGGCGACCAGGAAATGCACCGCGTGCAGCAGCAATGGTGGCGGCCATTTCCACCGGGTGATGGCCGTAATCATCGACCAATGTAAAACTTCCGCCCCGGCCACTCTTATCACTAGCTAATTTGACTTCGCCATAACGCTGAAAACGCCGCCCTACGCCTCTGAATCCAGCCAACGCGTTGATGATGGCCTCATCCGGCACACCCACCTCGTTGCCAACTGCAATTGCTGCAAGCGCATTCTGCACGTTATGTAGCCCAGGCAGATTGAGGGTGATGTCGAGCTTGCGGGTCTTGCCGTTTACTCCTATCAGCGCAGTAAAGTACATTTTCCCCGCGCCATGACGAATATTTTCAGCACGGATTAATGCCGTATCCGATAAGCCGTATGTAGTGATAGGTTTGGCGATGGTGGGCATGATTGCACGCACGTTGGCATCATCTACACACAATATCGCCATACCGTAAAAAGGCAGATGCTGCACAAAATCTACAAATGCCTGTTTTAGTCTGCCGAAATCATGTCCGTAGGTTTCCATGTGATCGGCATCTATATTGGTCACTACTGCCAGCACCGGTTGCAGATAGAGAAACGAGGCGTCCGATTCATCCGCTTCCACCACTATGAACTCACCGCTGCCCAGTTTGGCATGAGAACCCACAGCCTCCAGTCTGCCGCCGATGACGAAGGTCGGATCCATTCCCGCTTCTGCCAGAACGCTGGCGATCAGGCTGGTGGTGGTAGTCTTGCCGTGAGTGCCGGCAACGGCAATACCTTGGCGCAGTCTCAATAATTCCGCCAACATCATGGCGCGTGGTACCACCGGGATATTACGTTCGCGTGCGGCGATCACTTCCGGGTTGTCCAACTTCACCGCAGTCGATGTCACTACCGCATCTGCTGATGCCACATGATCACATGCATGGCCGAGATGAATGGTTATACCCAAGCTTCTCAGACGCTGAGTAGCGGTGCTGTCGGACAAATCCGAACCGCTTACCTGGTAACCCAAGTTGAGCAGCACTTCGGCAATGCCGCTCATACCCGAGCCGCCAATGCCTACGAAATGAACATGTTTGACTTTATGTTTCATATTCCCGGATTCGTGAAACGTGAAAAGAATCGTAATGACGGAAGAAGAGTGCAGGTTTTACTCATCCCGCACTCCCCGCTACCTAGCTTCCACTCCTTATTCATGCCTTTGCCATCTCCATGCAAGCTTGCGCTACTAGCTGAGTCGCATCGGGTTTCGCCAGTGCGCGTGCCTTTACCGCCATCTCTAATAATCTCACGCGGGTTAACCCCATCAAAAGTTGTGCCAGAGCTTGTGGAGTCAGTTTGTTTTGGGGCAGCAGCACTGCTGCACCCTGGTCACTTAGAAAGCTTGCATTGCTGGTCTGATGATCGTCTACGGCGAACGGAAACGGCACCAGAATGCTCGCTACCCCCGCTGCTGCCAGTTCAGCGATTGTGAGTGCGCCAGCGCGGCAAATCACCAGATCACAATCAGCATAGCAAGCAGCCATGTCCTCAATGAACGCCACCAGCTCACCTGCCACTTCCGCTTCAGCATAGTTTTTTCTTAGCGTATCCAGATGCTTCGCTCCTGCCTGATGCGTCACCTGCGGACGCCTATTTTCCGGGATCAATCTCAACGCCTGCGGTACGATGGCATTCAGCGCATGTGCACCGAGGCTGCCACCTATTACCAACAGTTTCAATTTTCCACTACCGCTTTTGTCACGTGCGGCATACCTTGTTTTTGGCGCATCCAGTTGGCTTATAGCGTTACGCACCGGATTACCGGAAAATACTGCTTTTTTATCGTTCCTGATTGCATCCGGAAAACCCAGAAAAACTTTATCTGCAAACTTCGCCAATACTTTGTTGGTGAGGCCAGGTATTGAATTCTGTTCGTGTATCACCAGCGGCCTACCAAGTAGCGCAGCCATCATGCCACCGGGAAATGCCGGGTAACCGCCCATGCCCAACACTACGTCGGGACGCACATGGAGCATTACTTTTGCGCTTTGCCAGAACGCCAGCAGCAATCGTAGCGGCAGCATAAACCAGGCCATGGTATTTTTCCCGCGCAAGCCGGAAAAACGGATAATTCTTATGTCATACCCTCGTTGCGGCACCAGCATTGTCTCCATTCCTCCCTCGGTTCCCAGCCACACGACGCGCCAACCCTCTGCCTTCATGTAATCCGCCACAGCCAATCCGGGAAACACATGACCACCAGTTCCGCCAGCCATGACTAGGATGGTGCGCATCAAGTCAAAGCTCCCACGTTAATCTTCTCTGTGAGCAGCGATTCATACGGTGAAACCTCGCATGAGTTGTCGATTCTCCCAATCCACTCGTAGCAACACCGCCAGTGCGACACAATTGGCGACAATGCTGCTGCCACCAAAGCTCATTAGCGGCAAAGTCAATCCCTTGGTTGGCAAGACTCCCATATTTACGCCCATATTGATGAAAGCCTGCACCCCCAACCATACGCCAATGCCTTGCGCCACCAGCGCGGCAAAGTGACGCTCCCGCATAGCCGCTTGGCGGCCTATTACGAAGGCACGTATCACTAACCCCGCGAATAGCGCCACTACTGTTGCCACACCAATGAAACCAAGCTCTTCTGCAATCACTGCAAGCAGAAAATCGGTATGCGCTTCAGGCAGGTAAAAAAGTTTCTCCACACTGGCACCCAAGCCAACACCCAGCCATTCTCCGCGCCCGAATGCAATCAAGGCATGACTTAACTGGTACCCTTTTCCATAAGGATCGATCCACGGATCCATGAACCCCACAATGCGCTGCATACGATAAGGCTCAACCCAGATCAGCATCAATAGCCCAGCAACCAGAACACTGATCAGCCCCGCGAACAGCCTCAAGTTAACTCCCCCCAGAAACAGGGCGGCCATCGCGATGATGGTAATAACAACAAATGCGCCGAAATCCGGTTCACGCAGCAACAACAGACCCACCACCAGCATGGCAATCAGCATGGGGAGAAAACCTTTGAAAAAACTATCCAGGTGCGCGGTCTTGCGGACGGTGTAATCAGCGGCGTAAATCACCATGAATAATTTCATGAACTCGGATGGCTGTAAGTTCACTACTAACAGCGATAACCAGCGTCGACTACCGTTGACCTCACGACCTATCCCGGGAATCAACACCAACACCAGCAGCAGCACTCCCAGCAGAAACAAATGGAATGAATATTTCTGCCATACTTGCGTTGGCACCTGGAATGCAATCAACCCCACCAGCAGACCCACCAGCAGATAGGCGCTATGCCGCACAAGAAAATGGGCCGCATAACCACTTGTATTTCGCCCTGCCTCGGCAATGGCGATAGAAGCGGAATAAACCATCACCAACCCCAAGCTCAGCAACAATATCGCAGACCAGATCAAAACCCGATCAAAGTCGTGTAGCATTCTCTGACTGTTGATATTGGTCTGATAAATCATTGGCTGAGACCTTGATGGTTCGTGGCTTGAATTTTTGTTTCCAGATCCCTTACTGCTGCAACGAACACCTCAGCGCGGTGAGCATAATTTCTGAACATATCGAGGCTGGCACAAGCTGGTGACATCAGCACTGCATCACCTTCCAGCGCCAGCGCAAAGCTTTGCTGTACTGCCTCTTCCATCGTGGCCGCATGATGCAGCGGCACACCGCAACCATCCAGTGCAGCAACAATTTTCTCTGCATCGCGCCCGATCAGCACTACCGCGCGTGCACATTCTGCAATCGGCTGTCTCAACGGTGAGAAATCCTGCCTCTTGCCATCGCCACCGGCGATCAGCACTACACTTTGTGTCATGCCGCTCAAGGCCGCCACCGTGGCACCCACGTTAGTGCCTTTTGAGTCGTCGTAGAAGGTGACCCCGCTGAACATCGCCACTTTCTCCATTCGATGCGGCAACCCCTTAAATTCACGCAAGGCCTGCAGCAATGGTTCAAATGGCAATCCCACGGCACGGCATAACGCTAACGCAGCCAGCGCATTGGCTGCATTGTGTTGGCCGGCAATGGCGAGTTCACTGGCTTTCATCAGGCGCATGCTCCCCTGTGCCAGCCAAGTATCGCCACCGTCACGCAACAAACCAAAATCACTATCGGCAACCGCTGCATTCAGGCCGAAAGTTATCTGTTTTCTCCCCGGCAACGCCATTGCGCACACCAACGGGTCATCACGGTTAAGAATCTGTATACCACCACCGCTGCCGCCAGCCTCACCCAAAAATATCCTGGCCTTGGCAGCAGCGTAATCTTTCATTCCGGAGTAACGGTCGAAATGGTCTTCGCATAAATTCAACACTACCGCCGCATCAGGATTAAGACTTCGGGTGGTTTCCAACTGAAAACTGGAAATCTCCAGAACCCATGATTGAGGCAGTCTTCCGGTGCTTTCCCGCTGCATCAATGCATCCAGTGCTGCCGGACCGATATTGCCCGCCACCTCGACATCCCACCCGGCTCTCTTCACCATCGCCCCTACCATGGCAGTCACCGTAGTCTTGCCGTTGGAACCGGTAATGGCCAGGATTTTTGGTTTTGAACTGCTGATCTGCCTAAGCGCTAAAACGAAAAGCTCAATATCCCCCAGTACCGGTACGCCGCGCTTTACTGCCTGCTGCACCAGCGGTTCCGCCAACGGCACACCGGGACTGATAGCGATGAGATCTATTCCGACAAAGGCCTCGGCTGCAAATGTACCGGTGAATACCTGCGCAGCGGGTACCACCTGTTTCAATGCGTCTAGATTAGGTGGTGCTGCGCGACTGTCAGCAGCGCGCACGTTCGCACCCAGGCACGCCAGCCACTTGACCATAGACAATCCGGTTTCACCCATTCCCAGTACCAACACAGTCTTACCTCGCAAATTCATAAGAGCGCCTCAGAGTCCTCTATCGCAACTTCAACGTAGACAACCCAAACAGCACCAGCATCATGGTGATAATCCAGAAACGCACCACCACCTGATTCTCTTTCCAGCCCTTCAATTCGTAGTGATGATGTAGCGGTGCCATGCGGAAAATACGCTTCCCCGTCAACTTGAAGGAAGCCACTTGTAGAATCACTGATAAGGTTTCCACCACGAACACACCACCCATGATGACCAGCACGATCTCCTGACGCACGATTACCGTCACCACACCCAGCGCAGCACCAAGCGCAAGCGCACCAACGTCGCCCATAAATACTTCGGCTGGATAAGCGTTGAACCACAGAAAGGCAAGTCCGGCACCCGCCAGCGCTCCACAAAATACGGCTAACTCACCTGCATGTGGGACATAGGGGATACCGAGATATTTCGCGAATACCGCATGACCCGCCACGTAGGCGAAGATTGCCAAGGCACTACTAATCATCACGGTCGGCATAATGGCCAGACCATCGAGGCCGTCGGTCAGGTTCACCGCATTGCTCGTGCCTACTATGACGAAATAAGCCAACGCCACGAAACCGAATACGCCCAGTGGTATCGCTACCTGCTTGAAAAAAGGCACAATTAAACTGGTCTGCGATGGCAAATCAGCAGTGAAAACAAGATACAACGCCACTGAGACCGCAATCACTGATTGCCAGAAAAATTTGGACTTGGCAGAAAGCCCCTTTGGATTGCGATACACCACCTTGCGGTAATCATCCACCCAGCCGATCACACCAAAACCCAAGGTGGTCAGCAACACCACCCATATGTAACGATTGCTCAAATCCGCCCACAACAAGGTGGTGATGGTGATGGATACTAGAATCAACGCACCGCCCATGGTCGGCGTGCCCGCTTTGACAAGATGGGATTGCGGCCCGTCATCGCGTACCGATTGTCCGATTTTATAGGCGGTTAGCTTGCGTATCATGACCGGACCAACAATGAATGAAATCGCCAAGGCAGTAAGTGCCGCTAACACCGTGCGTAAAGTAATGTAATTAAGCACGTTGAATGCGCGGACATCCCTGGCAAGCCATTGAGCAAGTTCTAGCAGCATGACAATCGCAAAAATAAAATTTGGTTTCTCATAATTACTTCATACTTAAAAATTCAGTACTCATAATTCGATACCCTTGACCACTCGCTCCATTTGCATGAAGCGCGACCCCTTTACCAGCACTGTTACATCGGCTGCCAATTGATTCCTGACTTCGGCCAACAACTCCTCGATTCGCTCAAAATGTCGCGCCCCTGCACCGAATTTCGCCACAGCATATGCGCTCAATTCGCCCATAGCGAACAGCCTGTCTATCCCTGCGCGGCACGCATCTTCACCGATGCACTCGTGAAAAACCACTGCGCTTCCACCCAACTCGCCCATATCGCCCAGCACTAGAATTTTTTTACCTGGAACCGCAGCTAACACCGCCAGCGCGGCTCGCACTGATTCCGGGTTAGCGTTGTAACTGTCATCTATCAGCATCGAATCATGCAAACCGCATTTTTTCTGCATGCGCCCCTTCACCCCACTGAACCCGCTTAGTCCCAATGCGATAAATTTCTTGCCAATGCCCATAGCCGTTGTTACTGCCGCCGCCGCAAGCGCATTACGCACGCTATGTTCACCGGGAACCTGCAATGTCACTTCCTCAACTCCGTCAGGAAGTGTCAATGTCATTTTGCTGCCGAATAGATTCGCTTGATAGCAGGCGCTTACCATCGCGCTTCCACCCAAACCAAAATCTATCACCCGTCTGCTGCCTGCGAGCTCGCGCCATAACGGCGCATAAGGGTCATCAGCGTTGATAACCGCCACCCCCGTCTGATCCAGCCCTTCAAAAACCTCACCCTTGGCACGGGCGACTGCCTCCACCGAACCGAGTCCTTCAACATGTGCCGCACCTGCATTGGTTATCAGGGCCACGCTGGGCTGGGCTAGTCTGGTCAAGTATGAGATCTCACCGGCATGATTCATTCCCATTTCGATCACCGCGTAAGCATGCTGCTCGCGCAATCGCAGCAGCGTCTGCGGCACACCGACGTCATTATTAAGGTTGCCTGCCGTAGCCAGCACGCTGTCTGCACCACCCTCTGTCTGACGCAGAATCGATGCAATCATTTCTTTCACCGTGGTCTTGCCATTGCTACCTGTCACCGCAACCAGTGGAATGGTAAAGCGTCCGCGCCAGTATGCCGCTAACCGCCCCAATCCCAGCCGTGTATCCTTCACCAGGATCAAGGGGATTCCTGACTCTTGATTCCCGATCTCTAACCCTTGACACACCATTGCAGCTACCGCGCCTTTCTCCTTCGCTACGGCTACAAACTTATGGCCATCGAATTTATCCCCTCTCAACGCGATAAATAAATCACCGCGTTTCACCGTGCGACTATCCGTGCTAACCCAGGTAAAGAATGCATCTTTACCGCGCCATTCAGCATCCAGAACACGGGCCGCTTCCTGCACTGCCATCATCCTTGCACCTGTACTATTTGATCTGCCAAATCCTGCAGTACCTGACGCGCAACTTCACTGTCATTGAACGGAAATTTATGCTTGCCGATTTCCTGATACACCTCATGCCCTTTGCCTGCGATCAGCACTACGTCACCTTGGCGCGCATCGTGTATTGCCCGGTAGATTGCTGCTGCCCGGTCTTCCTCGATATGGTAGTTAGTGTCTGTTGTTGCCGCGATCTCATTGATAATGTCGCGAGGGTTTTCGCTACGCGGATTATCGCTGGTGATGATGACTTCGTCTGCCAGTCGCGATGCGACCTGTCCCAGCAGCGGACGCTTGCCGCGATCACGCTCACCACCGCAGCCGAATACGCAGACTAGTTTTGAGTTTCTGGTTTTGGTTTCCTGATTGCTCTCGGAGCTACGGAGAACTTCACGCAGCGTCGTCAGCACTTTCTCCAGAGCATCCGGAGTATGGGCGTAATCCACCACTACGAGCGGCTGATCGCCACCACCCAACCGCTCCATCCTGCCCGCTATCGGCCGCACTTGCTGCACAGCTTGCACCGCATCAGCCAGCTTGATGCCGCTGGCCAACAAAACAGCCAACACTGCCAGCAAGTTGGAAGCGTTGAATCTGCCTACCACTTCGGTTTTGAATTTTTCCCGTTCGTTCTTAAACGTGATATCAAATTCCAAGCCACCGATGCCTGACTTGAGATTGCTCCCCTGTACCACGCTGGTTTTTCCTGAATCTCCGTTCCCGATCCCCGGTTCTTCAAATCTGTAGCCAATAATCTGCATGGGCATACCTGCAAGCCGCTGCGATAGCTCGATACCCATTACATCATCCAGATTGAGTACGGCATATTTGAGCCCGGGCCAGAAGAATAATCGCGCCTTAACAGCTGCGTACTCCTTCATGCTGCCGTGATAGTCGAGATGATCGCGTGACAGATTGGTAAACAATGCCGCCGCGAATGCCGCACCATTAATACGCTCTTGCTCAATTCCATGCGACGACACTTCCATGGCCACGCATTCGGCGCCATGCTGTAAAAAATCCGCTATTTCCTGCTGCAGCAGAACTGCATCCGGCGTGGTATTGGTGGTGGATTTAAGCGCACCGGGAAAACCGTTTCCCAAAGTGCCAATGACAGCAGTTTTTCTGCCAAGAGCTGTCATAGCTTGTGCGATCCAATGGCTGCACGAAGTCTTGCCGTTGGTTCCAGTGATGCCGACAAGCCATAACTTTTGCGATGGCTGGCCATATATCTGGCTGGCAATCATTCCTGCCTTGGCTTTCAGTTTGGCTATCGGCAGATTGGGTATTTGCCATGCCGGGTTCCAGACAAAACCATGCTGCCGCTCCCACAACACCGCATTTGCTCCCGCAGCGATAGCTTGGGGAATGAATTCGCGGGCATCGGATTTATCTCCGGCATAGGCGAGAAATGTGTCTCCCGGCTTCACCATGCGGCTGTCGGTAACAAGATTGTTAATCTTAATGCCGAGATCGTTGAGAAGATGAGAATCGAACTGCGTTTCTGATTTTTTTCTGGGTTCCAAATCCCAGATCCCGAATCCCATATTCATACATCACCCTGCAACTCAGGTGCTGCCGGGAATGAAACAATATTATTAGTGGGCGCATCATGCGGAACACTTAATATGCGCAAAGCGCCAGCCATTACCTGGCTGAACACCGGGGCTGCCACTATGCCACCAAAATATTGGCCCGCAGATGGTTCATCCAGCATCACTGCGATAACCAGCCTCGGACTGGAAGCTGGTGCGTAACCGACAAATGTGGAGATATAACGGTTTTTTGCATAACCGTTACCCTCCAGCTTATGAGCGGTGCCAGTCTTGCCTGCTACCCGATAACCGCTAATCTGCGCACGCGGCCCGGTGCCACCGGGCCTCACCACCATCTCCAGCATTCTGCTCATGGCAAGAGCCGTCTCACGCGAAATCACCCGCTCACCCGCTACAGGTGCATCGAGCTTTAGCAGCGACACTGGCTTCAATTCACCTCCTGTAGAAAACAGGGTGTAGGCCCGCGCCAATTGCAACAAGCTCACAGAGATACCATGACCATATGACATGGTGGCTTGTTCGATGGGACGCCAGGTATGGTGTGGACGTAACCTGCCATTAACTTCTCCGGGAAATCCCGAACCGGTGGATATGCCAAAACCGGAGCGACTCAGCATTTCCCATAGCGTTTGCGGTGGCAGTGACAACGCAATCTTTGCGGAACCAACATTACTGGATTTCTGCACCACCTGCTCCACCGTCAACGGACCTTCCTTGTGAGAATCGCGTATCGTGGCCTTGCCTATGGTAAGAGTACCGGGTGCCGTCTGAAATATCGTGTCAGGCTCAATCACACCTGCTTCCAATGCTGCCGCTACGGTAAAAGGTTTCAGGGTCGAACCCGGCTCGAATACATCGGTCAAGGCGCGGTTGCGGGCTCGCGCACCACTTATTTTCGCCCGGTTGTTAGGGTTGTAGGCTGGCAGATTGGCGAGTGCCAGCACCTCACCGGTCTGCGCATCCAGCACCACGATCCCGCCGGCCTTGGCTTTGGTGGCCTCCACTGCCTGCTTCAGTTCCCGGTAGGCGAGATACTGGATTTTGCTGTCTATGGATAGCGCTATGTCTTTTCCCGGCCTGGGCGCGCGAATACTCTCGACGTCCTCGACAATACTTCCCTTCCGATCTTTAATTACGCGACGGCTACCAGGCTTTCCAGAAAGCGTATCCTGCCACGCCAGCTCGATTCCTTCCTGCCCGTTGTCGTCCACGTCGGTAAAGCCGAGCATATGCGCCGTCAACTCACCCGCTGGATAATATCGGCGAAATTCACGCCGGAGAAATATGCCTGGCATATTGAGTCCAACTACCTTGGCTGCGATCTCCGGCGGCAAATGCCGTTTCAGGTAGACAAAATCTCGCTGCGATCCACCGATGCGCTTGCGAACTTCCTCGACGTTCATTTCGATTAGACCTGCCAGTTTTTCGACTTGCGTGGAAGTTGCAACCATATCCTGTGGACTCGCCCACACCGACTCCACCGGTGTACTGATTGCAAGCGGTTCGCCGTGCCGGTCTGTAATCATGCCTCGGTGTGCGCTCATTTCAATCACGCGGCTGTACCGCGACTCGCCCTTCTGTTTCAAAAAATCGTTATGCATTCCTTGCAAATAGGCCGCACGTCCCGCCAATCCGAGCAGCCCCAGTAATAAAACCGCCACTAGCAGACGTGAGCGCCCTGCGGGCAAAATACTACACGGTACCAAATTGGGCATCACGGTTTGGTTGCTCCTGCAATAACATTTGAGTTGACCGCATCCGCCGGCAAAATAATTCGAATGCGTGATGCATCCGGTACTCTCATGCGAAGTATCCCGCTGGCAATTTTTTCAACACGCGCATGCATTGCCCAAGTGCTTAGTTCAAGTTGCAACTGCCCCCACTCCACCGCCAATTGCCTTGCCAGTTTCTGTTCTGTCTCCAGTTCCACAAAAAGCTTGCGTGCGTTATGCTGTGAAGTCACAACACTCAGCGCACAGACAACGAGGATAAGAGTCAGTAGCAGATTCAGCCTGGTCATATGTCCGCCTCCGAGTAACGAGGATCACTCCTATTGTCGTCTGCCAGCTATGTCGTACCTATCCGTTCTGCCGCCCGCATCACTGCGCTTCTAGCCCGCGGATTGGCAACCACTTCCTCTTCACTGGGGCGTATCGCCTTGCCCACCAGACGCAATTTCTGACAAATAAGCCGCTGCACTTCTATTGCCCGCAAAGGCAATCCTCGAGGCAGTTTGTCGAAATTCGTCGATTCGCGCATAAAGCGCTTCACTAACCGGTCCTCCAGCGAGTGAAAGCTGATGACCACCAACCGACCGCCAGGATTCAATATCTCTACACATTGCGGCAGAGTCAGCGACAACTCTTCAAGCTCCTGATTAAGGTAAATCCGTATAGCCTGGAAGGTACGCGTCGCTGGATTCTGCTTGTTTTCCCGTTGCCGCTCACGCGCACGCACGGTCGCAACCACAATCCCGGCAAGTTGTAACGTGGTAACGATAGGCTGCTGCGCTCTTGCTGCAACAATCGCTCTTGCAATCTGTTTAGCAAACCGCTCTTCGCCATAATCTCTTATCACCTCTCCCAGATGCGCTTCTGAAACAGAGGCAAGCCATTCTGCAGCGGTCTGCCCCTGGCTTGTATCCATGCGCATATCGAGTGGCCCTTCGAAACGAAAACTGAATCCACGTGGCGCCTGTTCAAGCTGTGGCGAAGACACTCCCAGATCCAGCAATATCCCATCCACCCGCCCCACACCCAGTTCCTGCAATATCTGTCGCATCTGCGAAAATCCGCTATGCACCATACAAAAACGCGCATCCTTGATGGCCTGTCCCGCCATCACTGCAGCCGGATCCTTATCGAATGCAATCAGCTTGCCACTTTTCCCCAACTGCTCCAGAATCAGACGGCTATGACCGCCACGGCCGAAGGTCCCATCCACGTAAATCCCATCCGGCTTGACTGCCAATGCATCCACCGCCTCATGCAGCAAAACCGTGGTATGCATAAGAGCGGTATCACTCCTATATCAAAGTGAGAAACCATCGAGTTCTGGCGGCGTACCGCCATCCTTGAATACGAGGGCATTCTCGATTTGCAGATTCCATTTTTCCTCGTCCCACAGCTCGAATTTCGCACCCTGCCCTACCAGCACCACATCCTTGATCAAGCCTGCAAACTGGCGCAAGGGCGGCGGCACCAGAATGCGTCCGGCACCATCCATCTCCACATCACTGGCATTGCCAACGAGAAGACGTTGCAGACTGCGGCTTTGGGGGTTGAAACTGGAGAGACTGTTGAGCTTCTGCTCTATGGGCTCCCACGCGGGCTGGGGATAAACCAATAAACACTTGGAAGGGTCAGCGGTAACGACGAGATGGCCGGCGCAAAAAGATAGCAATCCATCACGATACTTCGCGGGTACCGCAAGCCTTCCCTTGTTATCCAGACTGATGGGTGTAACACCACGAAACATGCCGTCCCCTTATTTTTTGGAAGGAATTCCAGAATTTTCCAATCCGAAATTTTCTCCCACTTTTTCCCACTCCTACCCACTGTAGTAAAAAAAAATGGACTAGTCAAGTGAAAAATAGGGGATTTCTGTTTATACGACAAAGACTTAAAGAAAAAACTGGGGTAATTTTCTAATGCGGAAAAATATATTATAAAAATAAAGGAGATAGATAGAAAACCGAATGTAATTTATCACTTTATGGAACATTACTGGTGAAACTGAGGGACGACAGGGAAAGGAAAGTGAGCGATGAAATTTCTTGAACAACGCCGTACCCCAACTAATTCCAATTTGCATTGAAAACATGAACAATCCTAGAAATGGCAGCAACAACGTACCATCTTCTTCATGCTCAAACGTGGCGTATACTACCGGGATTCCGCCACCGACTATGAAGCGCTTTCTGTTCAACGCAACGCCCCTCGCTGGATCAAAACACTGATTCGTTTCGGTTTCATTCCGAAACCAGCTCGATTCAACCGAACCCCCATTTCATGATCTTCAGCGGTCAGGCTAGCGCTCGTCTTGTGGGTGGGTTCTTTCACGTTAATCAGGTATGGAGTACGGGCATTACTTACATCCGCCTGGCGCATGGGTTCGTGTATCTGGTGGCGGTGATTGATTGGTACTCGCGTAAGCTGCTGTCATGGCGGCTATCGAATACGCTGGACAGTGGATTCTGTGTGGAGTTGGAGCAGACATTACAGGCATATGGAACGCCAGAGATATTCAACACCGATCAGGGCTGCCAGTTTACGAGCGAAACTTTTACTGGCGTGCTCAAGACGCATGGTATTACCATCAGCATTGATGGGCGTGGTCGGGCACTGGATAACATTTTTGTAGAACGGCTCTGGCGCAGCGTCAAACACGAAGCTGTGTATTTGAAAGGTTACGCCACGATGTCTGAGTTGCTGATAGGGTTGGCAGAATATTTTGTGCTTTATAACACGGAAAGACCGCATCAATCGCTGGGCTATGACACGCCCGATTAGGTCTACCGTACGGCGAACGGAGTCGGAGCAAGGATTGTGGACAAATATAGTGAGAAAGAAAAAACTCACTCAAAAATAGAAAAAAAGAAACAGGAAACCAGCGCAGCGTTATTCCGCTGCATGTGAAAGGTTACCCTCTTAAACTCGATGCATTATTGTCTTGACAGAGGGGTCCATACATGGACGCCCACTTTTGCCAAGGAGGGTGTCTTGGATTTTGTGTAAACGGAATTTCTTAATGTTGCGGCATCCGATCCTCGAACTGGATAGTAAAACGATTCAGCGCGGCTTTCCAGTCTCTAATCGGCATCGTCCATTTTTTGCTGATATTTTGGATCGCCAGGTAGAA
>CAMDAX010000023.1 GCA_945888885.1 Nitrosovibrio sp. Nv4
ACGTAAAGTTCCACTGAATACATCCTCTTCGCCTTTCGCTTGACGTTAAATACATCAGCTTATAGGCATTGGACTGGCACACTTTTATTCCGCGATCTCCGCGAAAATAAGTGCGTTTCAGTGGTACATTTTTACACCGCTATTTACAGATAATTATCAATAGCGTATTTCGTTCGACTTGTCTTAGTGGCTTATCACCTTCTGAAGATTCTAATTCAGTCAAATTTTCATCATCAAAGAATCGAGATTTCAGGTTCTTAACTCGAAGCCATCTTATTATCTCGCACCTCTCAACCTTTACTGAAAGCCAATCTTTATCGCTCAGCATTTCGTGATCTTTAGGTTTGTCAGTTTTTAAGGTGTACTTGGTGAAATAGTGATCCTTAATTGGCATCGCCCCACGATCTTCAAGCTCTTCATGCTCCTCATATTCATTTTCGACGTTCACCGCAGCTTCTAACAGTTCTTCATAGATAGGCTTAAAACCAAGGGGGGGGGCACTTAATAGTTCCTCATCAGTCCATTGAGCCTGGTAGTTCTCTGAAATCAGCAAAGCAGCTTCTGATAACTTTAAATTACTTCGTTTCCGCCAAAGTTCTATAACGTTTTTCACAAAAACCCCGTAAGCTTGGCCAGAATTGGTTTTGCATTCTAATAGAATTTCGTTATTAGTATGCCATTTTCCAAGCTCCGAGAATTTTCACTCAACGAATGGCTGCAAACCCAGTCCGATCAGGATTCCTGATATACACCATATCTTGCCAAGCGCAGCGAATTAATTATGCACGCAGGGGTATTACTTCCGCGCCAGCCTCTGCCTTGCCGAGATAGTCAGCCCACTGTTGCATTACGCTTCGCCGTTCTTCAAAATAAGTGGTGCGTACATATGCCGCCGCCGTCTGGTTCTCAAGCGCATGAGATAGCATCGCTTCTAACACTTCCCAGCGATGCCCCATATCACCCAGTATTGAACGTGCCAAGCTTCTAAAACCGTGTCCCGTCATTTTGCCTTTGTAACCGATAGTCTCGATGATCTTTAATACAGTGTTTTCGCTGATGACTCGTCCGGTACTGTTGCGATTTGGGAATACATACTCGCTTTGCCCTGTAACTGGATACAAGTCGCGCAGAATCTTGACGGCTTGGTTGCATAGCGGCACCGCATGAGGTTTGCGCTTGCCCTTCCTACCTTTACGCCCTGTTTGCTCTTCGGGAATAACCCAGCACCCCGCATCCAAGTCAAAATCTGCCCACTTCGAAAAGCGCACCTCACTGGTACGGGTGGTAGTCAACATCAGCAAGCGTAATGCGGCAATGGCAATCGGCGAAACCTTATCCAAGTTTTGGTAGGCGGTCACTGCGCGTAGGAATGGAGGCAACTCGGTTGCAGTTATGCAGGGGAAGTGTTCCACCTTGGGACGTTCTGTCAATGCGATACGAATATCGGCCGGATTGCCTTTTGCACGCCCCGTTGCCATTGCATACTTGAATACCGTACTAATGGTTTGTAGAAGACGATCTCGTGTTTCGTAGATGCCGATTGATTCCATGCCACGCATGATCTGGACGATGTCCATTGACTCAATATCGGTAATCGGGTGACCACCTATGGTCGGCAAGGCATATTTTTCCATATTGCCCAACCATTGCTTTGCGTGTCCCGCCGTCCACATTGGAACTTTTACCTTGTGAAATTCCTTTGCGATTGCGCCAAAACTATTAGTTGAGCTAACCGTTGCATGCATAGCTCTATTGATTGCCTGCTTTGCCGTCTTTTTAATGAGACTGGGATCGCCACCATTTGCCAGTAGCCTACGCGCATCGACACGGCGTTCACGGGCTTGGGATAGCGTTACATCAGGATAAGTACCGATTGCTAGAGTCTTCTGCTTGCCAGCGATGCGGTAATTCATTCGCCAATACTTCGCGCCATCCGGCTGAATTTGCAGGTACATCCCCCCGCCGTCGGATAGCTTTCGCGGTTTATCTGTTGCCTTTGCCTTTTTGACCTCGAGCTCTGTCAGCGCCATATAGCCTCACTGTTGGTATCTTCATTTTCTTATGTTGGTACAATGGTGCAACATACCAACAAATAATGCAAGATTCTGTGAGATCATCTGATACTGCTTGGGTACTAAAAACCAGCAATAGCTTTATATCATGCCGGTAAAGATGTTTTATGATATCAAGTGAGATTGTATCTTGGCGGAAGCGGTGAGATTCGAACTCACGGTAGAGTTGCCCCTACGGCAGTTTTCAAGACTGCTGCCTTAAACCGCTCGGCCACGCTTCCTTTCGTGCTACTTTTATTCTATGGCAGTTTTTGCTCTGGCATAACTGACTGCGTGCATGGGTTGACGCATGCGCAAGACTGCTGCCTTAAATCGCTCGGCCACATCTCCCTGCAAATTAGCCCAGAATAATACCTTTTTGGGGCTGGCTTTACCAGCAATCTGCCGATACCCTATTATTTAGATTGCAACTTTTTACTAATATGCGTAGTCTTATGCATTGTACAGTTCGTCAACCAAGGAGGCATGATGCAACCTGAACTAAGATATTCCAACCAGACTGCAGCTAGTGGGCTTGCAGGTGCGCGCAATAAAGTTCTGCGCAATACCTATGGGATGCTGGGCTTGACCATGATACCGACAGTGATCGGTGCGATGATCGGGATGAATACTAATTTTTCTTTTCTCGCCCAGTCTCCGATCATGGGACCGCTGGTGATGCTGGCGGTGATGATTGGCCTGATGTTTGGCGTCAGCGCTACCCGCAACAGCATTATGGGAATCGTCCTGCTGTTCTTGTTTACTTTCGTTGCTGGCTGGTGGCTTGGGCCGATGCTGCAATATGCGCTCAACTTCAGGAACGGCGCACAACTGGTAGGTGTCGCTGCTGCCGGAACTGGCGCTATCTTCCTCACTTTGGCCACGATTGCCACCGTAACCCGCAAAGATTTCGGCTTCATGGGTAACTTCCTGTTCGTGGGATTGGTGTTGCTGATGCTCGCTTCAGTTGCTAACTTGTTCTTCGCCATGCCGGCCGCCTCACTCGCTATCTCAGGAGTAGCTGTGCTGCTGTTCTCCGGCTTCATCTTGTTTGACGTTAGCCGTATCGTCAACGGTGGCGAAACCAACTATGTCATGGCAACGATGGGCATTTATCTTAGCATCTACAATCTGTTCATGAGCCTGCTGCATCTACTGCTGGCATTCTCGGGTGAGAAAGACTGACGATCTAAATTTTTCAGTTACAAAAGGGCGGCTGGCAACAGCCGCCCTTTTTCATTCCAGGGTGCCTCAAAAAGTCCAAATTTTGTCACAATACTTTGTTACTTACAAAAAGAATCACTCTCCAGTTTAGAGTTGCTCAAACAACGCGATCGATTCGATATGCGTAGTGTGCGGAAACATATTCACCACCCCTGCAGCCTTCAAGCGATAACCCTTAGCATGCACCAGCACCGCCGCATCACGCGCCAAGGTGGCTGGGTTGCAGGAAATATAAACAATGCGCTTAGGTGCTGCCTGCCCCTCAGTAAGTGAATTGACTGCGGCAAGTGCGCCATCACGCGGCGGGTCAATCAGCATTTTGTCAAAATGCCCCTGCCTTTGCAGCCACGCTTCGTTAGCTTCGAACAGATTGGTCTCAATGAAATCGGTATTAGTTGAAAGTCTGTTGCGCTGTGCATTTTCTGTGGCGCGCCGCACCATGGCTGCGCTACCTTCGTAGCCCACCACTTGTGCCCCGCTCCGCGCAATCGGTAAAGTGAAATTTCCCAATCCGCAGAAAAGATCAGCGATGCGCTCCCCTGGTTGCGGATCAAGCAAGCTCAGCGCACGCCGTACCAGTATCCGGTTCATCGCAGGGTTAACCTGGGTAAATTCAGTGGGATGAAACGGTATGACGATATCAAATTCCGGTAGTGTGTAATTCAGTTCCACTGCCTCTATCGGACAAAATGGATAAGCCGTCTCGGGTCCTTTTGGCTGCAGAAAAAACTGGATAGAATGTTGTGTGGAGAAAACCCTGAGCAAGGTTTCATCCTGCGCGCTAAGGGGATCCATAATACGCAACACCAACACGTCCACGTCCTCTCCCAGCGATATCTCTACCTGCGGCACCCGGTCACGGATTGACAGGCTGCCAATCAATTCCCGCAGCGGCATGATCAGTGCAGAAATGCGCGGGGGCATGATTTCACACGACTGCATGTCGGCGACAAAACTGCTGCGCTTTTCGTGAAAGCCCACCAACACTCCGCCTTTCTTGGCGACGTAGCGCACCGACAGTCGTGCCCGATAACGATAACCCCAAGCGGCCCCATATACGGCAGGCAGGATCAGTTCTGGCTCTACCTTGCCAATGTGCTTAAAGTCGCCTTCCAGGATGCGCTGCTTCGCTGCGACTTGGGCGCGGGCATCCATGTGTTGCAGGCTGCATCCGCCGCACACACCGAAGTATCTACAGCGCGGGGTCACCCGCAATGACCCCTGCTTGAGAATTTTCTCCACCTGCGCCAGCTCGAAATTTGATTTCTTGCGGTATGGGCTATAGGTGACCACTTCGCCCGGTAACGCACCCGTAATAAAGATGGCCTTGCCTTCGGCATGAGCAACGCCACGGCCTTCCTGATCCAGAGATTCAATGGTGACGGGAGCGATCATCTTGTAGCAAGCAGGGAGAAGCTGTAATCGAAAGGGATGGGCAAACGCACCCGGTTACTGCCACTGACCGAGAAATTCCTGCCAGTGAGATTCGGCTGATTTTCCCAGGGTGGCACGCACTAACTCGCATTCGTGTTGATGTTGTTCGTTGCTCAATACGCCACGCATCAACTGGAAACGCAAATATACCAGATAGGTATTCACCACATCGGTTTCACAATAATTTCGGATAGCTGCAATCTCACCATTCTGGAACGCGCCCCACACCTGTGAACCATCCATTCCAAGCTTGCCGGGAAAACCCATCAGTCTGGCCAGATCATTCAGCGGCGCATTGGCGCGCGGCTGATACAGTGCGAGTAGATCCATCAAATCAAGATGGCGGGTATGGTAGCGACTGAGGTAATTATTCCATTTAAATTCCCGGTCATCCTCACCCATTTCCCAGTAACGGCGTGCCTGGATGCCGTGTACCAGGCTGCGGTAATGCAGCACCGGCAGATCGAAACCACCTCCATTCCATGAAACCAGTTGGGGCGTATATTTGTCGATGCCTTCAAAAAAACGTCGAATAAGCTCTGCTTCGGCGTCCTCCTCAGTTCCCAGCGACCAGACGCGAAAATCGTTCTTATCGCGTAGTACACACGAAATCGCCACCACCTTGTGCAGGTGTAGCGGCAAAAAATCATTGCCGACAGCCTGACGGCGCGATTGAAATGCCATCTCGGCAACATCGGCTGCGGCCAATTCCACTCCGAGATCATTAAGCTTGCGTAGCCCCTCGATATCGGGCACGGTCTCAATATCAAATACCAAAATCGGCATCATACATTTTCCTCTAACTGAATCCCGGGTGAGTTATTTCAATTCGGTTTCATTAATGATACTTCGTGATATCTTCACTCCCTCCTGGTCGTACTAGCCGTCCAGGAGGGAGTCCTTCTAGGGTGGCGTACTGTCTGCGGCGTTATCGCGTCTCACTTTCGAGCTGGTAATTGAGCCATGTTATTTGCTGGCTCATGCGTTCTGCTGTCTTCATGTAGAGAAAACTCCGGTAGATAAATAACGGTCGCCACGGTCGCAAACGATGAAAACGATCACTGCATTTTCCACTTCGGCGGAAATATTGAGCGCCACCGCTAGTGCACCACCAGATGAAATTCCGGCAAAGATCCCCTCTTCACGCGCCATTCTCCTGGTCAAATTCTCAGCCTCAATCTGCGACACCAGCATGATGCGGTCGACCTGCCGCTCATCATATATTTTCGGCAGATAAGCTTGCGGCCACTTGCGGATACCAGGAATCTGGGCACCTTCCTCCGGCTGCACACCGATGATCTGGATCGCCGTATTTTTTTCCTTAAAATACCTGCCGCACCCCATGATGGTGCCAGTAGTGCCCATGCTGCTGACGAAATGACTAATCTGCCCATCGGTATCACGCCAGATTTCAGGTGCAGTCCCTTCGTAATGCGCCAACGGATTATCCGGGTTGGCGAACTGATCCAGGATGATGCCGCGTCCCTCATCACGCATGTTTACAGCCACATCCCTCGCCTGCTCCATGCTGCCCTGTTTTGGGGTCAGCACGATTTCCGCACCAAATGCGCTCATGGATTGCCGTCGTTCTATACTGAGATGCTCCGGCATCACCAGCACCATACGATAACCCATCACCGCCGCCGCCATCGCAAGGGCAATGCCAGTGTTGCCGCTGGTGGCTTCAATCAGCGTATCTCCTGGCTTGATCTCGCCGCGCGCTTGCGCGCGTGAAATCATCGATAGTGCTGGACGATCTTTCACCGATCCTGCTGGGTTATTGCCTTCCAGCTTGGCAAGAATGACATTGCTGGTCTTTCCTGGCAACCGCTTGAGCTTTACCAGCGGGGTATTGCCGACAAAATCTTCGATGGTTTTAAACATGGCGATACAACTCATTAAAGGGTGCCTTTAAAAATCTGGATTTCGGCACAATATTTCGGTACTTACAAGAAATATTTCGTTATTTATCAACCATATATCGCACCTTAATTTCTTGTTTTCTACCTTGCTTTTATTTAGAAAAGAAAATTATTGGAAGCGCCCTGAAAGTTCTGTCGAATTATCGCACATGCACTCAGGATTGAAACGCCGCCAACATAGCGGATTACCAATAAAAACCCCCGGATCAACCGGGGGCCTGTCAAACATAATCCCATAAAACTACTTGGGGGCAGGTTTTTTCTCCTGCTTAACTACGGGCTTGTCCTCCTTCTTACTTGATTTTTCCTCTGGCTTGGCAGCGGACTTATCTTGCTTGTTAACCGTGGTGGCGCCGCTGATGACAATATCCTTGCGTACCTGTTTGATGATGCCAGGACCAATGCCTTCAACTTTTTCCAGATCATCCACTGATTTGAATGGCCCGTTTTTAGTACGATAGTTGATGATTGCCTTTGCCTTGCCGGGGCCGACACCTTGCAGAGTTTCAAGTTCGGCTTGGGTGGCAGTATTGATGTTGACACCCGCGTGCGCAGTGGTAACCAACGCGAATAATGTAACAATGAGCAGTAACAATTTTTTCATGATCTCTTCTCCAGATTGGGTGTAAGCAACGGGTAATTTCCATCCATTTCATCAGTGACGCTTCGTTGATATCCTCACTCGCACCTGCCCGTACTATCCACCTTGAAGGAAATCCTCCTAGGAGGCGTACTGTCTGTGGCGTTCGTTCGTCATCGCCTTGTTTCACTTTCGAACTGGAATTGGAATAAAACAAAGTTTCCTGTAACAAAGCAGCAAACTACCTGACAGTTGCAAGGCACCATTCACCGCATCCAGTATTTATTTGGAGTGTCACACCCAGACTGTCATTCTTAGTGTAGTTGAGGTTATAGGATTTGCTAACCCATCGCTGGAGCATCATCCATCGACATTCGGTGAATGTAGAGGTAAATCGCTATTACAACAGAGATAAGGGTGCCCGTAGTCACAAGATAGACAACAAGAAGAGAGCTCTGTGGGGACCAAAAATCCGCCCCCAAACTAAAGAAGTTAACCTGCAGCTAACTGCGTTTCGATTTCAACATGCAAACGTTGCAACATTAGCAGCGGGTCTGCCGCCTGCGTGATGGGTCTGCCTATCACCAGATAATCCGCACCGTTTGCTATCGCCTGGCGCGGTGTCGCCACCCGCTGTTGGTCGCCCACAGAAGAATCCAGCGGACGTATTCCGGGCGTGACAAGGCAAAAATCCTTGCCCATGATCTGCCTGAGTCGTGCCGTCTCCAGCGCAGAGCACACGACGCCATCCAGTCCACATGCGCTTGCCAACCTGGCCAACCGCTGCACTATAATCTCCGGTTCACCGCTCAGACCGACATCGGCCAGATCATCGCGCCCCATGCTGGTGAGCAAGGTTACAGCTATAAGCTGGGTCGTCCCCGGCAGCAAAGCCTCGCGTGCGGCAGAGAGCATTTTTCTTCCCCCCAGCGCGTGAACGTTTACCATCCATACGCCCAAACTTGCTGCCACTTTACACGCACCTGCCACGGTGTTGGGAATATCGTGAAATTTTAAATCAAGAAAAACCTCAAACCCCTTGCTCATCAATTGCTCCAGTAGCTGTGGCCCAGCAGCAGTGAACAGCTCTTTGCCTACTTTCATCCGGCATAGCTGCGGGTCAAGCTTCGCCACGAGCTCCAGTGCTGGTTTCGCGCCAGGAAAATCGAGCGCGACGATAATGCGTGGGGAGTTCATACGGTCGGCACCTTGTTTCAATCAATCGCCCAAAGCGATGTGTGGTTCATGTTCACCCGTGGCTGGGTATTTTTTTTTGAATGCAGTAATTTCGCGTCTTTGTCTGAATATTTTACCAAGGCACGCCAGTACGCCAATCGCCACCCCCAAAGCAAAAAAGACCAGCAATATCAGCATCAGCGGTGCTTGCCACTCATAGCCAAAATAATATTGCAGTTTTACTATCTCGGCGTTCTTCACGGCGAAACCAAGTAACAACAGAAACAATACTACGCGCACAAACCATGTCAAATAACGCATGATCCACCCTGGCTAAAAACCAAAAAAAAGCAGCAAGATCTTGCGATCTGCCGCCATTATATTCATCTACTTATCTATAAGTCGTTTCAGTTTTTATGATCTACTCGCTCGCGCAATTCCTTTCCAGCCTTGAAATGGGGCACATATTTTTCTGGCACCCGCACCTTTTCTCCTGATTTAGGATTGCGTCCTATACGAGGAGGACGATAGTTCAGGTCGAAACTGCCAAACCCACGGATTTCGATACGCTCTCCCTGCAGCAGGCTCTTGGCCATGGCATCGAGTATCACTTTCACCGCTAGTTCGGCATCCTTCGCTACTAACTGCGGATACCGGGCTGCAAGCCTGGAAATCAATTCAGACTTCGTCATAGATCCCTCTCTATTGTCCAGTATTTTTAACGTCCATCTTGGCTTTGAGCAATGCACCCAAGCTGGTAGTTCCGGAACTAGGCGGGCTTTCAATCGTAACTTTCTGCATTGCGTCGGTTTCCTCCGACATGTCTTTGGCCTTGATGGAAAGATTGATGCCACGATTTTTACGGTCAACATTGATGATCATCGCTTCAACCATATCACCTTCCTTCAGATGGGTGCGAATATCCTCGACCCGGTCGCGCGATATTTCAGATGCACGCAGATAACCCTCCACATCATTATCCAGCGCAATCACTGCACCCTTTGCATCAATGGATTTTACTGTGCCCTTGACGATGCTGTTCTTGTCGTTTACCGCGACGAAGCTATTGAATGGATCCCCTTCCAACTGCTTGATGCCAAGCGAAATACGTTCGCGCTCAACGTCAATGGACAAAACCATCGCTTCCATCTCGTCGCCTTTCTTATAATTGCGGACAGCTTCTTCACCCGGCTGATTCCAGGAAAGATCAGATAGATGCACCAATCCGTCTATGCCGCCCTGTAGTCCGATAAATACACCGAAATCGGTAATGGATTTGATTTGCCCCTGCACCTTGTCGCCTTTCTTATGATTTATGGCAAAATCTTCCCAAGGATTGGGTTTGCATTGCTTCATGCCAAGCGAAATACGGCGGCGTTCCTCATCAATCTCCAGGATCATCACTTCTACTTCATCATTTAGTTGCACCATCTTGGAAGGATACATATTCTTATTAGTCCAATCCATTTCGGAAACATGCACCAATCCTTCTATACCCTGCTCGATCTCAACGAATGCACCATAATCGGTCAAGTTGCTGACTTTGCCAAACAAACGGGTACCCTGTGGATAGCGCCGGGAGAGACCCACCCATGGATCTTCGCTCAGTTGTTTCATTCCCAGTGAAACGCGGTTTTTCTCCTGATCAAATTTGAGCACTTTGGCAGTGACTTCATCACCGACGTTGATCACTTCGGAAGGATGCTTTACCCGCCGCCAGGCGAGATCCGTAATGTGCAACAAGCCGTCTATCCCACCCAGGTCAACAAACGCACCGTAATCGGTGATGTTCTTGACGATACCCTTGACCACTGCACCTTCCTGCAGATTTGCCAACAACGACTGGCGATCTGCGCCTTGGCTTGCCTCCAGTACGGCACGGCGTGACACCACCACATTGTTACGTTTGCGATCAAGTTTGATAACCTTGAATTCCATTTCCTTGTTTTCGTACGGCGTAGTGTCCTTGACTGGGCGGATATCCACCAGCGAGCCAGGCAAAAAGGCACGAATACCGTTAATCATCGCAGTTAAGCCACCCTTGACCTTACCATTTACCATACCGCTTACGATGGCACCACTTTCCATAGCTTTTTCCAGATCGTGCCATGCGGTCAGGCGCTTGGCCTTGTCGCGCGACAAATGAGTTTCGCCATAACCATCTTCCAGAGCTTCAATGGCGACGGTGACGAAATCACCAGGCTTAACCTCAATTTCACCCCTATCATTCTTGAATTCTTCAACGGGGATAAAGCTTTCGGATTTGAGTCCCGCATTCACGACTACGATGTTGTAGTCAACACGGATGACTTCGGCGGTGATCACTTCACCAATGCGCATTTCCTGGCGCGTGAGACTTTCTTCAAACAGTGCGGCAAAACTTTCTGGGGAACTGGTTGTGGGGGAAGCGGCAGTAGCGGTAGTCATCATGAAAAGTACCCGGTTTGAGATCCCGCCCGAATAATCATCTGGCGGGGTTAGTTGGTTAATGAAATTGTCTGAATATGTAGCTGGCTTCAATCCCTGTCTGTTGAACAAGGGTGGCGCGCAACGCTATGATAATCAAACATATTTTGCGCAAATTTCTGCGTACAGTCTCAATACTTCATCCACCGCTTGGGTAATGTTGAGTAAGGTCGTGTCCAGCAAGCTTGCATCTGCGCCCTGTTGCAGTGGTGCCACGCTGCGATTACTATCGCGCGCGTCGCGCTCCTGAATATCCTGCAAAAGGGTGGCGATATTAGCATCTATCCCTTTCTCCATCAACTGTTTATAGCGCCGTTGTGCACGCGTCTCAGCGCTGGCAGTCAGAAAAATTTTAAGGATCGCGTCAGGAAATACCACTGAGCCCATATCGCGACCATCCGCCACCAAGCCGGGAAGTTGGCGGAATACACGTTGACGTTGCAACAGCGCTTTTCTGACTTCTGGGTAGGCAGCGATCCTGGAAGCCCCGTTGCTGCACGCTTCAGCGCGGATTGCGTCGGCGACATCCTCGCCTTTCAACTGAATCTTTACACCTGCAAAGACGACATCAAGGTGTCGGGCGACATCCGCCAGCGTAGCCTCATCCGTCAGGTCGACCCCTGAGCGCATGGCCGTTAATGCTACCAAACGATAGAGCGCGCCGCTATCAAGATAATGAAACCCTAGCCTTTCCGCTACTCGTTGTGCCACCGTGCCCTTGCCAGAAGCAGATGGGCCATCAATCGCAATAATTGGAACGTCATTCATAACCATGAAAAACCTCAATATTTACACGCATAAAACTACACCGGGTCAAGCATTGACTATTGCTGCGAATTTCTTGAAATAATCGGGAAAAGTCTTGGCCACACAATCCGGATCATTGATACGCACAGGCGAACCCAAAGACGCAAGTGAAAAACACATTGCCATGCGGTGATCATCGTAAGTATCAATCGCTACATACGGGATAATGCGTGCAATAGGTGGCGTGATACGCAAAAAATCTGCCCCCTCCTCCACCTCTGCACCCAGTTTGCGCAGTTCCTTTGCCATCGCTACAAGCCGGTCAGTTTCCTTCACCCGCCAACTAGCGATATTACGCAACATGGTTACACCGTCAGCAAATAAGGCTGCCACTGCCAGCGTCATGGCGGCATCAGGGATATGATTGCAATCTAGGTCTATCGCCCGGAGGTATCCTGATTGCGGTGCGCATGCCTCAATCCAATTATCTCCCAGGGTAATGCCTGCCCCCATTTTCTCCAACGCTTCAGCAAAACGTACATCGCCCTGAAGACTGTTCCGGCCCACCCCTTCCACCCGCACCGGACCGCCACCAATAGCACCAGCAGCAAGAAAATAGGAAGCGGAGGAAGCATCACCTTCGACAAATATTTCGCCGGGACTACAATAACGTTGCCCGCCGTGCAGGATAAAACGGTGCCATTCCTCACGCTCGACCTGCACGCCAAAACGCGTCATCAGGGCGATGGTCAGCTCGATATAGGGTCGTGAAATCAGCTCTCCCGTCACCGCTATTGTCAGCATCTCTCCGACAACTGTTGCGGATAGGGGCGATGCCAGCAGCAAACCTGTAAGAAACTGGCTGGAAACATTACCCTTTACAGTCACCACACCCGCATGAATGCAGGCAGGCTTTATTTCCAGTGGCGGAAACCCCTCATTGCCGAGATAGGTTATATCTGCGCCCAATTGCCGTAGCGCATCTACCAGATCGCAAATGGGACGCTCATGCATACGTGACACCCCGGAAAGTCGGTAGTGCCCCTGCATCAGTGCCAGAACGGCGGTCAGTGGACGAAAAGCGGTGCCCGCATTTCCCAGAAATAAATCTGCCTCCGTAACCGGGAAGCACAGCGGAAATCGTCCACCCACACCCTGTACCCGATAATCATCGTCGCCGGTCTGAATAATGGATACACCCAAAGCCTTAAGCGCATCCAGCATCCGTGCCGTGTCGTCAGAAACAAGCAAATCACGCACGTGGGTAACCCCTTCCGCCAGTGCGGCAAGCAGCAAGATGCGGTTGGAGATGCTCTTGGAGCCAGGCAGATGCACCACACCCTGAGCGTTCCTGGCAACGGGGAGATCAAGAAATTCCATTACGATTGGTCCAGATATATCATAAATCCGCACAATGATCGCGTTGAATTATGCGAGTTGAGTGAATCAATTTTTAGGGTGCCTCCAATAATTTTAAGTTCCAGGCAAAACGGGGCGGAAACAAAAAATGTAGCTGCGGCATAGGGGTGAACAGTAGAAACTCTACCCTACTGAAGTAGGCTGCTATTATAGCCAACCTGCAGCAGTCCGTCTTAGTCCGTCTTGATCATCCAATAACAGCAGCCAATAACAGCTTGGCAATAACTCCTTATCAGCGCTAAAATCTTATGCCATCCTCGTTTCTTTCCACGACTTTGTCAGCGACGCACTCTACGGGGGACTTATTCAGAGGTTCCTTATCCAATCTAATACAGGCAAGCAGCTTCAGATAAATTTCAATGTCATGAAAAGGAGAATCGGGATGATTAGGCATAAACATTTACACTTTTTAGGCATACTGGTAGTTCTGTTTTGTGCTTCAACAAGCACGTGGGCCAACGTGAAAGATGGCAATCTCATCACTGCAGCCGGAAAAGGTAATCTTCCTGGAGTCAAGGCGTTGCTCGCCGCTAGGGCCAATGTGCAGGCCAAAGCGGACAATGGTATGACGGCATTGATAGCGGCATCGGAGAATGGCCATGAGGAAATAATAGAGGTGTTGCTTGCTGCCAAGGCCGACGTGAACACAGCAGCAAACGATGGAGTCACCGCGTTAATAGCCGCATCGCAAAGTGGTTTTCATGAGGTGGTGCAAATACTACTTGATGCCAAAGCTAATGTGAATGCGAAAGCGGGCAATGGCAACACTGCATTGATCGTTGCGTCACAGAAGGGGCATCGGCAGGTGGTACAGGTATTGCTCGCTGCCAAGGCCGATGTGACTGCTCGCAGGAATGACGGTCTCACGGCGTTGATGCAAGCCTCACAAGAGGGGCGTTGGCAGATAGTCCAGGCGTTGCTTGCCGCCAAGGCCGATGTGAACGCCCGGCTCAGCAATGGCGCCAACGCATTGATGTTGGCGTCTCAGATGGGCCACTCAAGAGTAGTGCATGCGCTGCTTGCCGCCAAGGTTGACGTGAATGCCGAGGCCGGTAATGGTGCCACAGCACTGATACTGGCATCGAAATACCGTCACATGGAAGTGGTAAAGCTTCTCAAGGAAGCTGGTGCCAAATAACGAATCCATGCATTCAGAATAGCCATTCGGTCAGGCTGCCTGCACCGGGATGCTGCCACGCTGATCGATAATGCAATTCATTTCATTCACATAAACGAGTCTCGGCTGGTAAAGCCGCAGCTCCGGCTCGGAATAAATTGCATAGGCAGCAATGATCAGAAGATCACCCGGGCTGGCTTTGTGGGCAGCAGCACCGTTTACCGAAATTGTCCCCGAATTACGCTGAGCGCGAATAGCATAAGTAGTGAATCGCTCGCCATTGGTGATATTGTATATTTCGATCTGCTGGTATTCACGGATACCAGTGGCGTCAAGCAGCACATCGTCAATCGCGCACGAACCCTCATAATGCAACTCCGAGTGTGTCACATGTGCCCGATGCAATTTTGCTTGCAACATGGTTTTTTGCATAGCTATCATTTTACATTAAATTCAACAGTTGGATTATAACCAATCCGCCAACCGCAATGGCAAGACTTTGCACTCGGGAAGCGTGTCAGGAAGCGTTGCAATTGTTTGTCTGACTGGTTAACATCGATGACGTGAAATCGCTGGCTTACCCGCTGGTCTGCCCGCTACTCTTAATGACCCGGATAAAGAAAAGGATACCTTAATGTCACACTGGTTCAAAGATAACTCACAATCTATCGGACATACCCCGCTGGTTCGGCTCAACCGTATCACCGATGGCGCGCCAGCGACGGTGCTGGCGAAAATAGAAGGGCGCAACCCCGGGTACTCCGTCAAATGCCGCATCGGTGTGGCGATGGTCGAAGATGCAGAGCGTCGTGGACTGCTCGGCCCCGGAAAAGAACTGGTGGAATCGACCAGCGGCAACACCGGGATTGCGTTGGCGTTCGTCGCTGCTGCACGCGGCATTCCACTGACCTTGACCATGCCGGAAACGATGAGCCTGGAACGCCGCAAGCTGCTGATTGCTTACGGTGCCAAACTGATTTTGACAGAAGGTGCGCGCGGCATGAAGGGCTCGATAGAAAAGGCCGAGGAAATCGTTGCTTCTAATCCTGACCGGTACATCCTGCTGCAGCAATTTAAGAATCCTGCCAATCCGGCTATCCACGAACAAACCACGGGGCCGGAAATATGGAATGATACTGATGGCGCCGTTGACATCTTTGTCTCCGGCGTAGGTACTGGCGGCACCATTACCGGCGTTTCACGCTACCTCAAGAAAATCAGGGGCAAGGCGATCATTTCGGTTGCCGTCGAACCCTCGGCTAGTCCGGTGCTCACCCAGCAACGTGCCGGTGAACCGTTGAAACCTGCACCGCACAAGATTCAAGGCATTGGTGCGGGTTTCATCCCGGAGAATTTGGATCTCTCGCTGGTGGATGAGATCGAGCAGGTCAGCAACGAAGAAGCAATCCTCTACGCACGCCGCCTCGCACGTGAGGAAGGCATCATCTCCGGTATTTCATGCGGTGCTGCGGTAGCTGTGGCGGTGCGTCAAGCTAAGCGCACGGAAAATGCGGGCAAAACCATCGTTGTCATCCTGCCGGACTCCGGCGAACGTTACCTGAGTACCATTCTTTTCGAAAACGTGTTCGACGCCCAAGGCATGGTGGCATAGTGACAAGCCCAAAAGAAAATAAAAATCCATTACTGAAAGACATACATCTGGAGACCGATGCGATTGTTGCCGAGTTGCGTGTTTTGCGTGTGGCCTCACTGGAACATCGGCAACGGCGCGACCGCCCCCCCAGACTCCCCTTGCGCAAGACATTAGCTGACATCGCGGATGAATTAAGCGCCGTGCTGTTCCCGAACCGCCTGGGTTCGCCAGACCCTACTGACGAAGGTATCGATCACTATGTCAGACAAACATTGGATGCGGTATTGCGAAAGTTGCTGGTACAAGTGCATCGCGAATTGAACTATGTTTCTGGTCTGGAAGCCATTAGTGACAAAGCTCTGGAACAGGCGACTGCTATTACCCTCGCATTCGCCAAACGCTTACCTGACATACGCAGCCTGCTGGATAATGATATTTGTGCGGCTTATGAGGGTGACCCAGCCGCGCGTAACCTCGACGAGGTGCTGGTCTGCTATCCGGGCATTACCGCCATCATGTATTACCGGCTCGCCCATGAACTGCATCATCTGGGTGTTCCGCTGATTGCGCGCATGATTTCCGAAATTGCCCATTCGGCCACTGGCATCGAAATCCATCCGGGCGCGCAGATTGGCAGCAGCTTTTTTATCGACCACGGCACCGGTGTCGTCATCGGTGAAACCGCCATCATCGGTAAAAATGTGCGGCTGTACCAGGCTGTGACTCTGGGCGCCAAGCGTTTTCCGGTGGATGAGCATGGTGCGCTGGTGAAGGGCAATGCGCGTCATCCCATCGTTGAGGATGATGTCGTCATCTACGCGGGTGCCACCATTCTTGGTCGTATCACCATTGGCCGTGGTTCGACCATCGGCGGCAACGTCTGGCTTACACACAGCGTCCCACCTGGCAGCAATATCTCGCAGACGCAATGAGATATGCGAAGACGGTGCTGGGATTTAGTGCAGCCAGGGCTTAAGACGGACTGATACAGGTTGGTTTTTTACTTGGCTTCGTAACAGCAATTGATCACCTGTCACGCTTGTTATGCCGACGTACTCGAGTAACACCGGTTGCATACCATGTAGCGCGACATAATCGCGCAACTTGTTCTTATGCGGAAAAGGATTATCCGGACTTGCATTGGCAAGGGGAGATTTTGAACAATAATTCTAACCCCGCCCTTTTTTCTTGGGGTTTGTTATTATGCTACAAAGCTAGACCTAACACCATGAAGTTGCGCCATCATGGCACCTGACGATATTCGCTTTGGTTCGTTCAAGGAAGATCGCGACTGGTACTTTGTCGAATACTCACCGCCGATGGCGAACTACCGCTTCTCGTTGCTGAAACTCTCCGTTGTCGAAGCGCGAGACGCGCAGGCCGTCGCGACAGCGATGGAATCAGAAGTAAGAATGTGGCTGCGTCGATATCCTGTGCCGGTGATGGCGATCGCTTTTTCCGCAGATGGGGACGTGCTCTCACTGAAGAGCGTCCGCCCTATCGATTACCTGATGGCATGGCTCGATCCTGACGAATCACAACTAGTCCTTCGGTGGGAACTCGTGAAGAACGATGCACTACCCGACGTCGCTCTCAACCGAAAGTTTCTCAAAGAGGTCTTCGCCAATGTTCCCTCGAAAACATGCCGCGAGATACAGGAAGAAGTTGCGAAGCACGTTGCCACTCAAAAGGTCGGGTGGTGGCTCGTGTTCGTCTGGGCCGCCTTGGTGCCACTCGGCGTCGCCGTGCTGGAGTGGTGGAGTGATCTACTGGGACTCGTGGTGCTCGGATACGCTTTCGTGAAGGCGACGACTCAAGCGCTGCGCCTCACTGGCCACCTGCCCAAGTCGACCCGGCAACGGGAGAAGGAGGCTGAAGACCTGAAAATGCGACATCATCACTATCACTGTGCGCGCAATCAAGAAGCGTTTGAGCGCCTCAAAGCAGAGAACTTTCACCGTGAAGATATTGAACGTACCAAAGCTGAAGCTCTCGCTCTCAAAGCACAAATACGCAATGTACCGAACGACGGCTAACCGGCCCATCGAGGCAGACCTTCGCAAGCGGGCGACGTTGGGTGCAGCCGCATATTTTGTTGACGGAGACTCTATGAAGATCCATCTTGTTTTGATGATGCTGGTGATTTCTTTAGTTGGTTGCGTTTCTGGGGGAGTGGACTTTAGGTTTAGCGGTATTCCAAGTGAGAGCATTACTATCGATGGATACCCAATAGACGTAACCGTGTTGAAAGTTTCCGACACGGTATTTGATGTTCAAGCAGGCGAAGGGAGAGCGATTGCTTTTACCGGACTAAATGAGCCTTTGCTTATGTACGACCGTTTTCGACGCGGAGCTACGAAGAAATTACGTTATTTGGTTGGTGAAAGCACGAAGATTAGAACGGTATCCGAGGTTACGCCGACCGGGATTCACAAAATGTTTATCCGCTACGAAATATTACCTTGAGCGCCAAAAAATAGGAATTAAAGGGGCTAGTTTCAAACTGTTTTCTAGCATAGCACCCCGCTCCCCTACCCGTACCCATATTTGCCACTTATGGAGCTAAAAGAATGCCCCATGAATAAAGCATTGGTTTTGTTGTTATACTATAAAGCTAGACCTGACCCCAAGTAGCATAGACCCCAAGTAGCAGTACTGTCAATCACCTGTACGTAACTCACTCGCAGAACGGCCAATCCTGCGGCGCAGCAGAGTACGCAACGTTGCCCCATTTGCATAGCCAACCCGGGCGGCAATCAGATCAATGCTGTCACTGCTTGTTTGCAGCAGGTGTACTGCGCGCTCAACACGAAGATCCTGAAAATAGGAAAGGGGAGTCTTGCCCAATACGGTCTTCAGGCGACGTGCGAGGGTTCTCGCACTGGTACCAGTTGCGTTGGCGGCTGCGTTAAGCGAGAAGCCCTCATTTAGCCGGTGTCGTGCCCACTGCTCAAATCGCTCGACCAGTGGATCCGTATGTATGAGGTGGTCAGGAATCATGAAAATCGCCTG
>CAMDAX010000024.1 GCA_945888885.1 Nitrosovibrio sp. Nv4
CGGGCTTCTGGTAGTTGGCTAGCAATTGGTCGACGAGTTCATGCAGGGCTGCATTCTTTGCTTTCTTTGCTACGGTCATGTTCACTCCTTGTTGAAGTTAGACAGTTTCCTGCCAAATGACCGTTTACACAAAATTTCTTACACCCTCAGTATACGGATATTTCAACCGACAATAAAAACAGACTTGCCTTGACTACCAGTCACTCATTTCCTCACTATTGCCAGCTGATCTCGATACTGGATATAGCGCTCAGACGTTAAAGCGGAAATGCATTACGTCACCATCCTTGACCACGTATTCTTTTCCTTCCAGCCGCATTTTCCCTGCCTCTTTCGCACCTTGCTCGCCCTTGCAGGTGATGAAGTCATCGTAACTGATGACCTCGGCACGGATGAAACCTTTCTCGAAATCAGTATGGATCACGGCGGCGGCCTGTGGAGCGGTGTCACCTTTGTGGATGGTCCAGGCGCGTACCTCCTTTACACCGGCAGTGAAGTAGGTTTGTAGTCCCAGTAATTGATAAGCGGCACGGATCAGGCGGTTCAGTCCCGGTTCTTCCAGGCCGACATCGGCGAGAAATATCTGCTTATCTTCATCGGATAGTTCAGCGATCTCAGACTCCAGCGCAGCGCAAATCGCCACTACCGGAGCACCCTCTTGTGCGGCATATTCCTGCACGTGCTTGAGCAGCGGGTTATTGATGAACCCCTTCTCGTCGACGTTAGCTACGTAGATGGCGGGTTTGGCAGTCAGCAAGCATAGTGGCTTAAGCAGTTGCTGCTGATCTTTGTCCAGCTTCAGGCTCCTGGTCGGCTTTCCCTGGTCAAGATGTGCCCGTACAGTTTCCAGCAGCGCTACAAGTTTGATCGCATCTTTATCGCCAGACTTGGCCATCTTGGTTTCACGGTGCAGTGATTTCTCTACCGTTGTCAAATCGGCCAACGCCAGTTCGGTCTGTATTGTCTCGATATCAGAGACGGGATCCACTCTGCCAGCAACGTGAACGACATTGTCATTGGCAAAGCAGCGCACCATATTAACAATGCCATCGGTCTCACGGATAGTAGCAAGGAACTTGTTGCCTAGCCCCTCTCCTTTGGATGCGCCGGCCACCAGACCGGCAATGTCGACGAACTCGACGATGGCCGGCTGCACTTTCTGCGGTTTAACAATTTCGGTGAGTCTGGACATACGCTGGTCGGGCACCTCGACAATGCCGATATTGGGTTCAATGGTGCAGAAAGGATAATTCTCCGCAGCGATACCTGCCTTGGTAAGTGCATTGAACAGGGTGGACTTGCCTACATTGGGCAGGCCGACGATACCGCATTTCAGGCTCATGGATTTATTGAATTATGAATGATGAAGTGTAAAAAAACGGGAATATCTTTTACTGATTTGGCAAATTTACTTGGTGCTCTGTGGATGAATAACATGCGGCTTGGTATGCAGCTTCAGCATAGCTGCCTGACAGTTGCCTTGAGCGATCAGCGGCCAGACCTCAAGGCTGCGGTCAATAGCCTCGTCTATCAGCGCTGCCTCTTCTTTGCGTGGCGGCTGTAGCACATAATCTACCACGGCACTCCTATCACCGGGATGGCCAATGCCGATACGCAGCCGCCAGAAATCCCTGGAGGCCAAGTGGGCGGCGATATCTTTCAGGCCATTGTGACCGCCCAGTCCCCCGCCAAGTTTCAGCCTGGGTGTTCCCGGCGGCAAATCCAGATCATCGTGAATTACGAGAATCTGTTCAGGTGGAATTTTATAAAAATAGCATATCGCTGCCACAGCTTTACCGCTGGCATTCATATAAGTCTGGGGGTTGAGCAACCACAGCTCGTCGCTGCCCTGACCCAGGCGCGCGTATAGGCCATGAAATCGCGCTTCTGCCTTGAGTGTGACGTGTAACTCTGCTGCCAGCCGAGACACCCACCACGCACCGGCATTATGACGGGTGGAGGTATATTCCTTGCCTGGATTACCAAGACCGACGATGAGTTTCATCAAACACACCACAGTTGCAGGTTGGCCATTAGAAAACCCGCCGGGACCAGGATGACTCCGGCGGGTTGCATCAGAAACTGATGAATGTTATTTCTTTTTCCCAGCGTCTTTCTTGTCAGCTTCTTTTGCAGCGCTTTCTTTCTTCTGTACGGTCGTTGGAATATCTGCGGCAGACACCACTGCAGCAGCGGCATCCTCGGCAGCGACGGCACGCGGAATAATGATCGTTGCCACAGGCAGATTCTCACCTCTGACCAGCGCAGGAATTTCCACACCTTGCGGTAGACTTAGATCGCTCAGGTGCAGCGAGTTGCCGGAGGCGAGATTACTCAAGTCTACCGAGATGAATTCCGGCAGGTCTTTAGGCAGGCAGGAAATATCCAGTTCGACCAGGATATGGCTGACGATACCGCCAGAGACTTTTACACCGGGGGCAATATCGGCATTGATGAAGTGCAGTGGCACTTTCATGTGTACCTTCTTATTCTGGTCAATGCGCTGGAAGTCAATATGCAGCACTTGCAATTTAAACGGATGCATCTGCAGATCACGCAACAAAACCTGCTCTTTCTTGCTATCCAGATCCAGCAAAAGGATCGAGGCGTGGAAGGCCTCCAGCTTGAGCTTGTGATACAAGGTATTGTGATCCAGTTCGATGGATTGCGCCGGACTGTCACCGCCATAGATGATTCCCGGCACCTTGCCGGAACCACGCAGGCGGCGGCTCGCACCCTTGCCCTGCAACGTGCGCTTGCTGGCGCTGATTTCAATTTGCATTTTATTTCTCCAAAATAAGGATCATCCGCGACCAGATGATCCGATTAAAAAAAGTACGTAACGTGCCTTACCCTACTCCATGAATAATGAGCTTACTGAGTCCTCATTGCTGATCCGCAACACCGTTTCTGCCAGCAGGCTTGCCACGCTCAACTGATAAATGCGGCCACAAGCCGTGGCATCCGCGCGCAGCGGAATGGTGTCGGTGACTACCAACTTGTCCAGCGCAGAATTTTCAATCCGTTCTACCGCGTTGCCAGATAGTACCGCATGGGTACAATAAGCCATTACACTCACCGCGCCTTGTTCTTTCAACGCTCTGGCTGCTTCACACAAAGTATTGGCGGTATCAACCATGTCATCCATGATGACACAAGTACGACCTTTGACCTCACCGATGATGTTCATTACTTTAGCCACATTGGGTTTGGGGCGCCGTTTATCGATGATCGCCAAGTCACATTCCAGGCGTTTTGCCATCTGCCTTGCTCGTACTACGCCACCCACATCGGGTGAAACCACCACCAGATTCTGGTAATCACTTTTCCATAAATCACCCAGCAGTATCGGCATGCTGTAGATGTTGTCTACGGGCATGTCGAAAAATCCCTGGATTTGATCCGAGTGCAAATCCATCGTCAGCAACCGGTCTATGCCGACCGTTGTCAGCATGTTGGCCACCACTTTGGCGGTGATCGGTACCCGTGCCGAACGGGGCCTTCTGTCTTGGCGAGCGTAACCGAAATAAGGTATTGCTGCGGTGATGCGTCCGGCAGAGGCACGCTTCAGTGCATCTACCAGTACCAGCAATTCCATCAAAGTATCGTTGGTAGGCAGACAGGTAGACTGCAATACGAATACATCTTTGCCGCGCACATTCTCGAGAATCTCCACCATTATCTCGCCGTCGCTGAAACGGCCTACGGTAGCGCGTCCCAGATGGATGTTGAGATGCCGTACCACATCCTGAGCCAGCTTGGGATTGGCGTTGCCGGTGAAAACCATCAAGCTATCGTAGGCCATGACTAGAGATAGAGACTGAAGACTTGGATAAAGGGCACAGGTTACTCCTGGTAAAACCAGATTGGTGGATCCTGGGTCTTGGATCTTAATGCCCGAAAATGGCTGGGGAGGTAGGGATCGAACCTACGAATGCCGGGATCAAAACCCGGTGCCTTACCACTTGGCGACTCCCCAAAATTATTGTTCCGCAAAATCATACATGGGATGACGATCCAGTCCCTGCGCGACAAAACCCTTCATGTTGCCAGGAACTTGCGATAGCGCCCTTTGTGCTGCTGCTTTGGTGGTGAATTCAGCAAACACGCAAGCACCGGAACCTGTCATTGCCGCCATTGTAGCGGTGTCGAGTTGCTTGAGCCACTCTAGATGCCGCGCTACTTCAGGATATGCCAGACATACCACCGATTCCAGATCGTTGTGTCCCTGCACGACGGAAAAGGGCGGTATTCTGATTGGAATCGTGTTTCGTGTCAATTCGTTACTAGCAAAAATCTGCGCGGTTGGTACTTGTGCCGGTGGTACTAGAACCAGATACCAGGCTGATGGCAGCACGATAGATGAGAGTTTTTCACCTATCCCCTCGGCAAAAGCATTTTCACCGAAAATGAACACGGGCACATCTGCTCCCAGCCTGAGTCCGAGTTCCATCAGTCTGTTTCTTGTCCAGTCCAATCCCCATAAACGGTTGAGTGCCAGTAACGTAGTAGCAGCATCGGAGCTGCCACCACCCAGTCCCCCACCCATTGGAATGCGCTTTTCCAGAAAAATTTCCACACCCAGAGAAACACCGCTTTCCTGTTGCAATAATTTTGCAGCACGTACGCATAAATCGTTCTCTTCAGGTACGCCAGGAGTAGGAGTATGCAGTTTGATGACGCCATTTTCCTGCAAAGCAAAGCTTAGCTGATCAGAAAAGTCCAGGAAACGAAAGACTGTTTGCAATAGGTGATAACCATCTTTCCTGCGCCCTATCACATGCAGAAAAAGATTGAGTTTGGCGGGTGCGGGGTAAACAGGTATTGTCATCGGATTTACATTTACTGCAATGGGGTATTCCAGTTTCATCTCATCAGTGATACTTCGTCGATATCCTCACCCGCGCTATGTTGTTCTATTTGTCCCGAAGGAAGTCCCCCTTTGGGGGCGTGCTGTCTGCATCGGCTATTCATCCTCGCCCCGTTTCACTTTCGGACTGGAATTGGAATTTAATCTATTTTCCAGTGATCGATTACCAGCTTTATTCGCAGGTCGCCACGGTTGAGCACCAGCACTCTGGGGCGTGCGGTTTGTGTCTGTGCAGCTTGCATCTGTTCCGGCGGGAAATAACTAAAGTAAGTAATCTCCCAGTCATCCTGCCGGATAGCCACAACTCGTCCGTCGCTATCCCTATCCATCGCGGCTGCTGTCACCGGTGAGTTCATGCTTTGCACCCAGTATTGCAAGCCCATGAGTGGTAGATGCCACCCTAGTACCTGCTCAGTCAGACCCTCTGCATCGGCAGCGTAATACACCTTTTGCTCCGAGGTCGAAAGACGGATGCCTTCAGTATTACGTTGAATCTGCACTACGGCCTGCCCTAGTGGGGAAAGCAGAAGAATCTCGTCACCCGCATCGGTGTGATGCCAATGAATGCCTCCCGAGAAACTACGTTTCTCGTCTCTTACCGAGACCCTGCCAATCAGTCCGAAATTCGCTGATCCTATCCGTTCCGTAACGGCTATAGGTTCGGTTACAACAGTGCTGACAGCAGCGTTTCTGACATTGAGCGTAGCGCAGCCGACAAAAAAGGGGAATACAAAAAGAATCAACCCACAGAGTGGGAAGCCAGGGCGCCTTCTATCAGCCAGTAGCGGCCATACCGCGTGCGGAACCTGCTTTCCACCAGAGAGACCCATTACTGGGGTATGAATTTTTTCATGGTTTTGAGCAGCGCCTCGTTACCAGGATGGCTCTTGAGGGCGGAGTCCCAGATTTCTTTTGCTTCATCCTTTGTTCCTTGTGCCCACAGAGCTTCGCCCAGATGGGCTGCAATCTCGGGATCAGGATAAATTAAAAATGCCCGCCTCAGGTAACTTATCCCCTGGTTAAGATTACCCATACGGTAATGTACCCAGCCCAGGCTATCCATAATGTAGGGATCATTGGGAGAAAGCATAGTGGCTTTCTCAATCAGTTCCAGCGCTTCCGGTAGACGATGGTTATGTTCTGTAAAGCTGTAACCCAGCGCATTATAAGCGTGAGCGTGATCGGGCTTTAATTGAATCAGTTTGCGCAAGTCCCGTTCCAGGATCTCGGGTTTACCGATTTTATCCGCTGCGAGGGCGCGGTCATAAAGCAGGTCGGGATAGTCGGGCAATTTCTCCAAGCCACGATTGAGCAAATCAAACACCTCCTGATGGGCGCCTGTCTCGCGCAATAACTGTGCTTCGGCGATTATCAGTTGAGCGCGTTGCTGCTCGTTTGTGGCAGACAGCTGCTGCAAGTGCTGGCGAGCTTCGTCTATCTTGTCTTGTTTGGCCAGCAGTACGGCATATCTGATTTGCGCCGGAAGATACTGACTGCCACTGGTTACTGAGCGATACCATTCCATTGCTGTATCAATTTTATGGGTTTTCTCATAAATCCCAGCCAAATAAAAGCGCACCATGCCCGGATCTTTATAGTCCAGCTCCAGCACTTTTTTGAAATTCACTTCGGCAGCATCATAATCACGCAATTCCGTAGAGAGCAAACCCACCGCCAGAATGATATCGGCATTAGCTGGATTTCCTGCCAGTAATTGCTGGAACTGGTCGCGTGCTTTGAGATAATATTTTTCTGCTACCAACAACCGGGCATAAGCGATACGTGTATCGTTGGCCTTGGGATAAGTCTCTAGATAGCCTTCATAAAATTCGATAGCACTGGTGTTGGAAGTACGTTGCAATATCCGCCCCAGATAAATCGCTGCTGTCTCCCAATTTGAACGTAGTGCCAAAGCCTGCCTCATTTCCGCCAGTGCAATATCGGACTGGTTGGCAAACCATGCTGCCTGGGATACGGCGAAATGTGCTTCTGGCAGATCAGAATAGGGCTTGGAAAGGTGCTGCACCAATTCGAGTATTGCAGCCTTATTGGCATTGCGTGCCAGCAGACCGTTCAGTTGCATGAAAGCCTCGTTGATATTATTTCCCTCAGAAGCCAGCAGTTTTTCCAGATGAGGCCGAGCTTCTTCCAGTCTGTCGGCATTGACCAGCAGCGCCGCCGCTGTCTGGCGGGCGTTCACCGCATCCGGATCAAGCTCCGACCAGAGCATTGCCGCTTCCAGCGCTGGTCCCGGTTGGCGTGAATGTAGCGCCACTTCAGTGGCGCGCTGAGCAATACGCGGATCACGGGTAGTTTTTGCAAGCCTGAGATAAATTCCGGTAGCGATCTTTGTTTCGCCGCGTTGCAGAGCCGTTTCTCCCAGCAGAAAGTCGAACAGCATGGGTTCAGTCAATTGCTGCCCAGGTAGTTTTAACGTTCTGGTTTTGATCTGTTCTGATGGCCCGCTTTCGGTTCTGGCTGGAATCTGGGCACAGGCAACAAGACCGAACGGCAGCAGCACGCCAAGAATTTTAAGATTCATGGAAAAATCCAGACAGGGTTAGAAAATAGGGTTATAAAGGGCAGGGTCAAGCTTCAATACAGCTCACATATTAGGTATATTTCACGCTTATCACAAGTGGGCATTGACAATAGTTCTGGTGTCTGCAAATCCACCCTGAGTTTTTGCCGGCATCACTACATGTGCAAAGTTGTGGATAAGCCTGTTTACCATTGGCTGGAAGCAGAGGTAATAATCAAACGGCGCAGCGGTTACTCACAAATCTGATCCATGGAAACGTTCTCATGAATGAACAAATTACCTCTGCAACCATCTCGGCCCGCGGCCTATGTCGCAACTTCGGTAATCACGCTGCTGTACGCGAAATCAACTTGGAATTGAAACGCGGTGAAGTGCTGGGGTTCCTGGGCCCCAACGGCGCAGGCAAGACCACCACCATGCGCATGCTTACCGGCAATCTTGCCCCCAGTGCTGGCAGCATAGAAATCTGTGGCATAGACCTTCTGGATAGACCACGTGATGCCAAGGCACGCATTGGTTATCTGCCAGAAACGCCGCCGCTCTACCGCGATTTGACAGTGGACGAATACTTGCAGCTCGCCGCCAGGTTGCATCGGGTTGGCAACGTCAACCTGCGTTCCGTATTGAATGAAGCTAAACAGCGCTGTGGGCTGAATGACGTCGGGAGGCAGCTGATCGGTTCGCTGTCGAAAGGCTACCAGCAACGGGTCGGCATCGCTCAGGCGATCATTCACAATCCAGATGTGATTATTCTTGATGAACCGACAGTGGGGCTTGACCCCAACCAGATGCGCGAAATCCGCACTCTCATTCGTGAGCTTGGTGCAGAGCGCAGTGTGATTCTCTCCACGCACATCCTGCCGGAAGTTGAAAGCGTGTGTGACCGAGTGCAGATCATGCATCAGGGGCGCATGGTATTTAATGACTCCATCGCCGGGCTGAAACAGAAACAGATCAATTTGGAAGAAGTGTTTGCGCAGCTTACCTTGGATAATGGAAGCTCTGGAGATATCCAATCCTCATGATCTTCACCATCGCCTGCAAAGAATTAAAAACACTATTCGCTTCGCCGCTGGCCTGGACACTGCTTGCGTTGATGCAATTAGTATTGGCATGGATTTTTCTATGGCGTCTCGATGCCTTTCTGGAAATCCAGTCGCAATTATTGCAGATTGCCAACCCGCCAGGGGTGACGGAAATCATCGTTGCACCGCTATTCGCCATGGCTGCGGTAGTGCTGCTGATGGCTACTCCGCTTTTGACCATGCGTCTGATTGCTGAGGAGCGACGCAACCACACCATGACTTTTCTCATTTCTGCGCCGATTTCCATGACCGATATCGTGCTGGGAAAATTCATCGGCCTTATAATTTTCTTTTGCAGCGTGATTGTCCTGGCTGCCGTACTCTCGCTCTCACTGTTAGCAGGCGGCACGCTGGATGTTGGCTTGTTATTGAGCAACGCTGCCGGTCTGTTGCTGATATGTGCTTGTTTCACTTCTCTCGGGCTTTATATTTCCTGCCTCACCGCCCAACCGGCAATTGCTGCTGCCGGTACCTTAGGTGCGCTGCTGGGGTTGTGGGTGGTAGACATTGCTGCAGATGACGCGGATAGCATCATGCGTAACTTCTCTCTGCTCAAGCATTACGAAAATTTCAATCGCGGTATGATCGACACTTTTGATCTTGCCTATTTTGCGTTGTTTATCCTTACCTTCTTGGTACTGGCCATTCGCCGCCTGGACGGAGAGCGGCTGCGCGGTTAGATCAATCCAAGCGGCGACCATAAGCGAATGATCACAGTAAATAAGAAACTGCGTCTGCACTGGTTGATACAAAACGGCGTGTTTGTCGTGCTGTTGCTGCTGTTGATCGGCTTGCTGGGTTACCTTGCGTGGGAAACCCGAGTGCAATGGGATGTCAGCCAGAATAAACGCAACAGTTTAAGCCAGGCGAGTGTGGAGGCGCTGCAAAAAATGAGCGGTCCGATCAGCGTCACCATCTATGCCACTACCCAGGATGTGCGTCTGGGAGATATTCGAAAAATCATGGGTGACTTCCTTGCGCTTTATCAGCGTGTCAAACCCGATTTGACACTCACCTTCATTGATCCTGTCGAGCAGCCAAAACTCGCGCAAGAAGCAGGAATCCAGGTTAATGGCGAAATGGTGGTAGCGTTTGCCGGCAGAAACGAACACCTCACCACAGTCAACGAGCAGGCGTTTACCAACCTGCTGATGCGGCTGACACGTTCCAGTGAAAAACTGGTGATGACTCTCACCGGTCACGGCGAACGCAGACTCGACGGTGCCGCCAATCATGATCTGGGGGAATTCGGCAAACAGCTGGCGCTTAAGGGTTTCAAGACCGGGGCGCTCAACCTCGCCATTGCCCAGGATGTGCCAACCAATGTGAGCATGTTGATTATCGCCTCACCACAAGTGGGCCTGCTGGAGGGGGAGGTGGATAAGTTGCTTGCGTATATCGAACGTGGCGGTAACTTATTATGGCTGATAGACCAGGAGCCTCTGCGCGGGTTGCAGCCATTGGCAGAGAAGTTGGAGCTGACACTCACGCCGGGGGTGGTGATTGATCCACAAACGCAGCAACTGAAAGCGCCGATCACGTTCGCGCTGGGGGCAAATTACGGGCAGCATCCGGTCACGCATAATTTCGACTACATCACGGTGTTTCCATTTGCGCGCCAGATAATCGCCAACGAAAATCAGGAATGGAACAGCGTTTCGCTGGTGGAGGTGGCGCAGGGTGGCTGGGTGGAAAATGGAAGACTGGAAGGCGACATCACTTTCGACCAAACGTATGATGTACCCGGTCCGGTAAGCATTGCCGCTGCCTTGAGCCGCATCCTGCAAGACCGTGAGCAGCGTGTCGTGGTGATCGGCAGCGGGCATTTTCTTGCCAACACTTATCTTGGTAACGGTAGCAATCTGGATTTCGGCATCAACCTTCTCAACTGGCTTACGGGTGACGAGGATCTCATTGCTATTCAGCCGCGCGCCACGCTCGACAGCAACCTGACCTTCAGCCAATCTGCGCTGACTGTCATGGCTGTCGGCTTCCTGATCATTCTGCCATTAATTTTTCTGATGAGCGGGGTGGTCGTGTGGTGGCGGCGCAGAAGGAGATGAGCCTGCGGACACCCCTATGACATCCCGCTCACTGCTCAATCTGGCTCTCCTTGCTGCAGTTGTTGGCTTGGCGCTGTGGGTTTATTTCAAACCCAAACCACAAGTTACTCAGGAATACAGGATTTCATCGCTGCCGACAGAAAGTGTGCAGAGTATCCGCATAGAGCGGCAGGGGATGAGCGTCGCACTGAAGAAATTGGGTGACCGCTGGCGTCTGACAGAGCCGCTGCAGGGCAGAGCTGACGAAATCAAGGTAGGGCGGATTCTGGAGATATTGTCGGCCACCAGCCATCGCCGTTTCCCCGCGATTGATCTGGAGCGCTTTGATCTGATGCAACCTGCGCTACAGTTGCACATCGACGATGAATTATTTGATTTTGGCGGATTAACACCCGTCACCAATGAGCAATATGTCGCTAGCGGCGAGAGCGTCTATCTGCTCGCGCCGCGCTACGCTGCGATGCTGCCGCAACAGCCCACCGATCTGATTAGTCCGAGGCTGCTAGCAGAAAGTGAGATCCCAGTCGGATTCGAATTAGAAAATATCAAGGTAATTCAGCAGGATGGAAACTGGCGCATAACCCCGGGAAAACCTGGACAAATATTGACCCAGAACGAACTCAACCACTGGGTGCAGACTTGGCAGCAAGCCTATGCGACGGGCCTCATGCTGGACACAAACGAACCGGGTGCAAACGAGTTGCACCAGGCTGTTGCTGGCAAGCAGACAATCAAGCAGGCAATCAGAATAAGCCTGCGCGACGGTAAAAACGTGCAACTGATAATTCTGCAACAGCAACCCGAGTTGATCCTGCTGCGCGTCGATGCGGCGACACGTTATCGCTTCCCCGGCGAGACCGGCAGGCGGCTGCTTGATCCTTATACTGTGGTGGGCGGCTGATGCCTGAATTGCCCGAAGTCGAAGTGACCCTGCGCGGGATAGAGCCTCATCTCACGGGGCGGCGCATCGTCGGTGTCGTGGTGCGCAACCCGAATCTGCGCTGGCCAGTACCGCATGATCTGGGGCGCACACTGACTGGCCTGGCAATCCACCAGGTAACGCGGCGCGCAAAATATCTCTTGCTCGATTGTGGCAAAGGCACATTGATTCTGCATCTGGGCATGTCTGGTAGTTTAAGGTTGATGCCCGCCGCCACGCCGCCGCAGAAACACGATCATTTCGACCTGGAGCTGGATGACCTCACGATACTGCGGCTGACAGATCCGCGCCGTTTTGGCGCAATTCTGTGGACAAGTGGTGACATCCTGTGTCATCGGCTGCTGGCGCAACTTGGGCCGGAGCCGCTGACTGCAGCCTTCGACGGCAATGTGCTGTATGCTAAAACCCGTGGCCGCAGTGCCAGCATCAAGGAAGTATTGATGAACAGTCACATCGTCGTCGGTGTCGGCAATATTTACGCAAGCGAAGCTCTGTTCCGCGCTGGCATCAACCCTAAAACCGCTGCAGGTAGAATCAGCAACAGTCGCTACGAGAAACTGGCGCAGGCGGTAAAAGAGACACTCGTGCTTGCGATCAAGGCAGGCGGCAGCAGTCTGCGCGATTACGTCAACAGCGACGGCAATCCTGGCTATTTTCAGCAGCAGTATTGGGTGTATGCTCGCACTGGGCAGCCCTGCCGTAAATGTGGCACTATCATTCGGCAGATCAAACAGGGGCAGCGCTCAAGCTTTTATTGCCCGTGTTGCCAGAAATGACGAAACATAAGACCGCAATTCTTTTTGTACAGTTGCTGTCATGCCGCGCAGGAATTGCCACACCTGTCGGGATGCGAATTGATAAATACGGGGAGTGTCGCACAGTGTCGCCCACCCCCTCATCCTTAGGCACCTTGAGGCGACCTTCGCCGGATAAACTACAGGAGATATGAATATGAGCAATATGTTACGAAGCCCCAGCGTCGGCCCCATCGTCGGTCACACTACGACCAATTCCACGCGTATCTGGATGCGCGGATCGGATGAGGCGCCCGGACGTACTGTCGGCGTTGCCGCCTTATACGATGCTGATGGCAACTACCTTGCCAAGTCGGCACGCTATCTACGCCTCTCCCGCGAGTACGACCGGACAGGCGTTGTGGACTTTACCGAACTCAACCCTGAGACGACCTATATCGTTCGGCTTGGCTCACTCACGCTCGATAGTACTGACGCCATGGCAACCATCGAAGATGACGAGTTGTTTAGCAAACTTCCCAAGCCAGAGGTCTTGCGTGACGATTTGGAGAAATTGCCCCCGGAAGAAAGTGTGGCTAAGTTCACCACCTATCCAGCAAGCGCCGACAAGGGTGTGTCATTTATTTTCGGCTCCTGCCGCTACCCCGGGCTTCTCTGGACCGCAAAAAAGACTGATCATATTTTTGGCGCTATTCTTAAGAAATTCCGGTCATCGAATGCGCCGCAGTTTCTCATGATGGTCGGAGACCAGATTTACGCTGACAAGCTGAACAAGTCGATCCCCATTGATCGGGCTGACACACCATCCGAATTTCACGAGCGTTACGCCACGGCGTTTACATCACCGAATATGCGCGCTTTGCTTCGTACAGTCCCTACATATATGATTCTCGACGACCACGAGATCGAGGATAATTGGGTCAAGGGCCGGATGGACAGGGATGCAGATAAGCGTTTTCTTTTTCAGGCTGCGATATCTGCATACATGAGTTATCAGTGGATCCACTGTCCGCGAAATTACGGTCCGAAGGGTGAGGTTTTGGATGTGGATGGCGCCAAGCTGTTTTACTCTTTTGAATGTGGCGGCTACCCGTTTTTCGTGATGGACAGCCGCACTCAGCGTATCCGTGACGACCACGACTATAAACTTGATGACAACCATCTTCTGGGCTATCCCTCAAAGCCGTCCGCTCCCGGGTATCAGGGCCAGATCAATATACTCTGCGACTGGCTTGTGTCACAGCAGAAACAATTTGGTGACCGCCCGAAGTTCATCGTTTCTCCGAGCGTATTCGTTCCGAACGGGGTCGAAACCGCAGGCAGCGACGAAGACGAGCGCGCCCGGCGTAAGAAGTGCGAGGACGACTCGTGGGCCGCATTCCCCGTAACGCGGCGACAACTGCTGCAGACTATCGTGAATGAGAGTATTCAGAATGTCGTCTTCCTGTGCGGTGACGTGCACTGCTCATGCATCGCAGAGATCAGTTTCACCCACAAGACTATCGGTCCACTTCCGCTTCGCGCATTCTGCATCACTTCTTCCGCGTTATACTGGCCGTGGGCTTTCGCAGATGGCGATCCGCTTTCCTTCGTGCACGACTCCATACCGGAGAATGACGATTTCGACGTCAATGATAACGTCGTTATGAATTACAAGGCCTATGGGTTTGAACAGGATGACAACTTCACCCGGATCGACGTCAGTCATGACGAAATCATAGTGCAGAACTATGATAGAGATGGCGAGGCTCTTGGTGACAAGACAAAAGTGGGATTGGCCGTTACCTGAAGACGTCCAATTATTCGTATCAGCGGACGTGCCAAATGGCGACCTATTGGAGTTGTGAGTTGACGAATTAGGGGGAGCGGGGCATAACGCTGCTTATCCCATCCACTTGAACAGATATTGCTTCGCGGCTGCGACCGCTCGGAAATTTCGATATAGTTGGCAACAACCAAGGGAGACAAGTCTTGCGTAACATTGTGAATCACCAGAAAAAAAGTGTGGATATGTGCAAGATACTTTATTTTGTTTTATCAACACTCTTGATTGCTGGTTGTGTGAGTCCAGCAGCATATCGCGAACCCATCACGAGATTCCAGCAAGCATCAACTGTAGTAATTGAAGGTGCCCGAACTGAATATGGGCTTGCCAATAAGAGAGAACGCAATGCTGTAATTGACCGCCTCGTCGTCAAAAGAGCAAGGATTAGCCTCCAAACTCTTAATGATAAGGAAATGCGTGTATTAGGTGGTGATGATCTGGCTGCTCGCATGGCTGCCCTGGATGCCCTGGCCAAACACGGTCAACTGCTACTCACCCTGGCAAGCAGCGACGCACCGGCTAGAGCTAAAGATGCGGCGAACTCACTCGATGATGCTATTAGGGACCTCTCATCCTCACTCGGACACGTACCTTCCGATGCGTTCAAGAACAAAACCGAAGGCTTCGCGACCATTGCCGCTGAAGTGACTAAGCTGGCTTTGGAGGCCAGGATTAGCCAAGCACTAGACAAAGCCATTACCTTATCGGAGAAAGATGTTCTGGCATTAATAAGACTACTTCGGGAAGAAATGAGTGGACTCTATGAGCGACAACGCAATGCACTGAGTGCGGCCCGTGTTTCAGCAACTGATGAATACAACGAGGAACTAAAGAAACCTGGCTCTAGCCACGAAAAGCTGCAGAAGGCGGCTTCGGAAATCAAAAGAGTCGAAGATGCATGGGACAGGCTGCCCTTGCTACTCGGTGCCGGGCCTGGCCTTGACGCGATGGCTCAAGCACACCAGAAATTGGCCGACTATGCCAGGAGCTCAAAGAATCCCCAAGACTTGGCTGAACTAATTGAGGCAACCGATGCTTTTGTTACTCAGGCGAAGGTGATCGCTGATGCCATCAAGACCATCCAAGAAGCAAAGGAGTAAATGTCCATGACTGATACCGGTTCCATGACACACCTTGAATTGATTCGTCTTATTGGTGATGTGATCGTTAAAGTGGACGAATTACGCTCCACTCTTGACCGTGAAAATCCCAATAGAATAATACTTGATAATATTCGTGACGAACTCGATACTATTCAGCGCAAATTAGTTCGCAGTATTATCAATGACAATACTGGAGAGTTTAAAAGCCTCACGAACTCTCTGAAGAAAATCAATAAAGAGCTCCGTGAAACAATTGATGATGCGGATAAAATAGCCCAAAACCTTGAAACACTCGTTAAGTTTGTTGGGGTGATTCAGAAAATTGCTGAATTGGCTCCTTAACCTGAATTATCCCGGCAACCTGCGTCCGCCCAATCGGCCAGATTCTGAAAGGACATCTGTGATGGCGGTAGCGGCTTGAGTTTTCGTCGGCTGCAAGTCGTAATCTGGACTGTGGCTCTGGGTGTGGTATTCATTGGTTCCGTGACGCGAGTGATGTCTATGCCGGATTTCTGATACATTGCTGATCTTGCTAGGCATCAGTAATGGAACCTATTTTGGATTCAAGTTTCCCGGAAAATTGTAAATTCGATGCTGTAATGGGGGCAAGAAAAGGAGGTGTTCCACTTTTCGCATTGATTTCCCTCTGCTTTGCTAGTCTGTCAGCACGTTGAGCACCATGCGGTGTCCCCGTCAGCGACTTCTGCTGCCACGTTATTAATCCAGGCAATGGGTGTTTTTTATTAATTGGGCCGACCTCATACATTGAGCGCCTGCTCAATGAGTCGTATGCCACCGCCCAGCTTTTTTACAAGCTGCCAGTCGAGCGACTTGATGAATATGACCAGAGAGCCTCTTGCAAAACTATTTTTGATAATAAATGCTTAAAAAAAGCAGCAATTTTTCAAAGTTAGAATGCAGAATATGTACTTTTTTAACTTCCGCAAAACTCGTAAAAAATCGCAAATGCTTCCAATCGCGTTAAACGGGCTTGGGGGGCGTTTTAGGCCATTTTGACCTCTCCGGGCAGCGGCAACGCTGCTACGGCGCTGCTGAGGCTCGTTTAAAAATTGTCGCGACTTTTGCAAAACACTCACCTATCATGATAATAGGTGAGTGTTGATACACTCGCGCAATTGCGGCAAGGTGCTGGGAACGCTTTTTCTACAGCCTCGTTAGCTACACGAACCCAAATCAGAGAGAAAAGGAGAGAAGATATGTCAACCGAAGAAAAGTGCCCGTTCCTTCACACCGTCGGCGGCGGAACCTCGAACCAAGACTGGTGGCCGAACCAGTTGCGTGTGGACCTGCTGAACCAGCACTCGAACAAGTCCAACCCGCTGGGTGAGGAGTTCAACTACGCCAAAGAGTTCAAGAAGCTCGACTACAAGGCGCTCAAGGCCGACCTGGTCAAGCTCATGACAGACAGCCAGGACTGGTGGCCCGCCGACTTCGGCCACTACGGTCCGCAGATGGTCCGTATGGCCTGGCACGCAGCCGGCACTTACCGCACTCTCGACGGGCGTGGAGGTGGCGGTCGTGGTCAGCAGCGTTTCGCGCCGCTCAACTCCTGGCCGGACAACGTAAACATCGACAAGACACGCCGCCTGCTCTGGCCTATCAAGCAAAAATACGGTCAGCAGATCTCTTGGGCCGACCTCTTCATCCTGGCCGGCAACGTCGCGCTGGAATCAATGGGCTTCCGCACCTTCGGTTTCGCCGGCGGCCGCGAAGACGTCTGGGAACCAGACGTGGACGTGAACTGGGGCGAAGAGACCAAGTGGCTGGCTGACGACAAGCGCTTCCATGGCGACCGCGAGCTGGACCACAACCTCGCCGCCACCCACATGGGCCTGATCTATGTGAACCCGGAAGGTCCGAATGCCAGCGGCGATTACCTGGCTGCTGCCAAGGACATCCGTGCGACCTTTGGCCGCATGGCAATGAACGACGAAGAGATCGTTGCGCTTATCGCCGGTGGTCACACCTTCGGCAAGGCGCATGGCGCCGCGCCGGAATCGCACAAGGGGCCGGAACCCGAAGGCGCGCCTATCGAGGCGCAGGGCTTGGGCTGGATCAGCAACTACGGCAGCGGCCACGGCAAGGACGCCATCTCTAGCGGCTTGGAAGTGACCTGGACCAAGACCCCGGCGCTGTGGAGCAATAACTTCTTCGAGAACCTGTTCAAGTACGAATGGGAGCTCACCAAGTCGCCTGCCGGCGCCAAACAGTGGGTCGCCAAGAACGCGCCGGAGATCATTCCCGATGCGCATGTGCCGGGCAAAATGCACAAGCCCACCATGCTCACCACCGACCTGACGCTGCGCTTTGATCCCGAATTCGGCAAGATCTCCAGGCGCTTCCACGAAGACCCGCAGGCCTTCGCCGAAGCCTTCGCCCGTGTCTGGTTCAAGCTGACCCACCGCGACATGGGCCCCAAGGCGCGCTATCTCGGCCCCGAAGTTCCGAAAGAAGACCTGATCTGGCAGGACCCGCTGCCGGCTGCTACCAACAAGCCAACCGCCACGGATATCACCGACGTGAAGGCCAAGATCGCCGCTTCCGGTCTGTCGGTCAGCGAGCTTGTGACCGTGGCCTGGGCCTCTGCCTCCACCTTCCGTGGCGGCGACAAGCGCGGCGGCGCCAACGGTGCGCGCTTGGCCCTAGCCCCGCAGAAGGACTGGGAGGTCAACAAGGACGCGGTCAAAGCACTGCCCAAGCTGGTCGAGATCCAGAAGTCCTCGAGCAAGGTGTCACTGGCCGACATGATCGTGCTGGCCGGCAGCATGGGTGTCGAACTGGCTGCCAAGGCCGCAGGTGTGACAGTGAAGGTGCCGTTCGCGCCGGGCCGAGTGGACGCCACGCAGGCGCAGACCGATGTCGAATCCTTCGCCGTACTCGAGCCCGTGGCCGATGGCTTCCGCAACTATAAAAAGGGCAAAATCGGCGCGCCGACTGAAGCCCTGCTGATCGACCGGGCGCAGTTGCTTACGCTGACCGGGTCCGAGCTGACCGTGCTAATCGGCGGCCTGCGCGTGCTCGGCGCCAACTACGATGGTAGCAAGCACGGCGTGTTCACCGACAAGGTCGGCGTGCTGAGCAACGACTTCTTCGTCAACCTGCTCGACATGGGCACGGAGTGGAAGGCGATGGACGGCGAGGCTAAAGTGTTCGAAGGCCGGGATCACAAGAGCGGCAAGGTGAAGTACACCGGCACCCGCAACGACCTGATCTTTGGCTCCAACTCAGTGCTGCGCGCCTATGCCGAGGTCTACGCCAGCATCGATGGCAGAGAGAGGTTCGTCAGGGACTTCGTGACGGCCTGGGTCAAGGTGATGAACCTGGACTGTTTCGACTTGGCCTGATCGCAGCATAAATACCTTTGAGGTCTTCTCACTATTGATCCGGTACGAATAGAGCATGAAACCGTTCGCGTTGAGTATGATATTCGTCCGCAGGCCGAAAGGCGTTGGCAAGAAACAGGGCTGTGGTGTGTTAACGTTCGTAGTGTTGCTTTCGGACAAAGACCGGCTGAGCACTGGTGCC
>CAMDAX010000025.1 GCA_945888885.1 Nitrosovibrio sp. Nv4
CGCCAGATTCAGCTGGAAGCGCTGCAAATATTGCGCAAAATGTTGAAGCATGATGGCGTATCAAGGGCTGGGGTGTTGTAGCAGGGAGTTGATACTGATAGCCAGTAGTGGGTTCCGGTTCAATCAACTGATATTCATGAGGTGATGCAAATGTTTAAGTTAAATAAATCGAGCCTGATAGAGAAGGGCAAACCTGCTGTAGCAACCAAAAACATGATCAAGAGTATATCTGCCGTAGCAGCCAATAAAGCTGATGTCAGGGTAACTGGGAGCACAGCCAAGAGTAAACCTGCGATAGCAACCAGGAAATTTACTGCGGAACCGGTCAGTCAGGTACATGGTGTAGCAAACGGGGGGGATCGCCAGGAGATGATCGCTATCGCCGCTTATTACCGTGCCGAGCGGCGCGGATTCAGTGGCGGTGATGCAATGCAGGACTGGCTGGAGGCTGAGTCCGAGATAGATGGTGTGGTGTACGACTAGAAGAAATTTGATGAGCAGTCTGTCAGCAATTGAGTGAGTAAGGTGATGGTCTGGAATATTTTGGAAAGCCGATACAGGTAAGCACTGCAGAGTGATCAATATGAAGAGACCAGATTATTCAAATGCATCCGCCGGTGACAGCCGTAATTCTCTGTTCTATCTGGACGGGAATGGGCGGGTGGCCTATGCAGATGAGCACTGCTGCAGCAGTCTCGGCTATGCCAGAGAAGAATTGGTTGCGCATGCTATGGTCGATCTCGACATGCTGACTGATTCCAACGAATTCATGAGCATGGTCGGGTTGCACTTGCGCAGCCAGGCGTCCCGATTCGAGTCGATCGCCCGGCGCAAAGATGGGACAACATTTCCCGTCGAGATCAACATAACAGATGCACCATATGGCAATCGCATGTTGTTGAAGTGCGAACTGCACGACATAAGCAGGCAGGTCAAGTAACCGATACCGGGTGAGAGAAAGCCAGCAGTAGCAAGCGGAAACAGACAGCAACCCTTACACAAACCGGGGTTGTGGCTTTGCGCCTATCAGGCCGTCTGCAATTACATGCAATACGGGTAGTTCAGAAAATTTTATACACTTTTAAAGGAGCAATATCATGACAAATATTATTCAGCGTTCCCCTCTTCTCGGCAATATCGCTCGTTTTACTCCATTCAACAATGTTGATGACTGGTTCAAGAATTTCGGAATACGTCCGTTTTCCATGGAAATGGAAAATATGCCCGAGATCAAGATTAATTTAACGGAAGATGACAAGGCTTATATCGTGCGCGCGGAAATCCCCGGCGCAAAGAAAGAGGATGTGAAAGTACAGGTAGATGGCAACCGTGTTTCCATCAGTGCCGAAACCAAGCAGGAAAAAGAGGAGAAAGAGGGCGAAAGAGTTATCTGTTGTGAGTGCTATCAAGGATCAAGCTACCGTAGCTTTACACTGGATAGTGCTGTGGATGAAACCCAGGCCCAGGCCAAGTTTGAGAATGGCATACTGGAACTGACACTGCCGAAGAAAAACGTGAGTACTGCCAAGCAGATTAAGATCAAATAACACGGTCAATCTCCGCGCGAGGTAAAGGCCGGCGACAAAGTGCTGTTAGACAAGCGCGCCAGTTAGTCCGTGAAAGCTGGCGCAATGGAACTGCTGGTCGCGCGGGAAGCTGAGATTCTAGCCGTGGTGCAAGCCTGACCAAGGCCACACAACATTTTTCTGGAGGTTTCTTTGCCGGCAAAAGAGGTACTGTTTCATGACGCTGCCCGTGCCAGAATCGTCGCTGGCGTGAATATTTTAGCGGATGCGGTCAAGGTGACTCTCGGTCCGCGCGGCCGCAACGTCATTCTGGAGCGGGCCTATGGCCCACCTCTTGTTGCCAACTCTGGTGTCATTGTGGCGAAGGAGATCGAGCTTAAAGACAAGTTCGAGAATATGGGCGCGCAAATGGCAAAGGAGGTTGCCAGCAAGACCTCTGACGTGGCGGGGGATGGCACCACCACCGCGACGATACTGGCACAGGCAATCGTGCGTGAAGGGATGAAGTTTGTCGTGGCAGGAATGAACCCGATGGATTTAAAGCGCGGCATCGACCTTGCGGTTGCCGCGATTACCGAAGAGCTTAAGAAAATTTCCAAACCATGCACGTCCAGCAAAGAGATTAGCCAGGTCGGCGCCATTTCTGCCAATGCTGATGCTGCTGTTGGTGAGATTATTGCCAAGGCAATGGAAAAAGTTGGCAAGGAGGGTGTGGTCACAATCGAAGACGGCAGGAGCCTGCAAAATGAGTTGGAGATGGTGGAGGGGATGCAGTTTGACCGCGGCTATCTGTCCCCTTACTTTATCAACAACCCCGATAAGCAGATCGTCGCACTGGATGAGCCATATCTTCTGCTATATGACAAAAAGATTAGTAATGTTCAGGAATTGCTGCCGCTGCTGGAGCAGGTTGCCAAGTCTGGACACCCGTTGCTCGTTATCGCTGAGGATGTTGAGGGCGAGGCACTGGCAACCCTGGTGATCAATAACATCCGTGGCATTCTGAAAGCTGCAGCCGTTAAGACGCCGGGTTTTGGTGATCGGCGTAAGGCCATGCTCGAAGATATTGCCATTCTTACCGGTGGCACGGTGGTCAGTGAGGAGACCGGACTCACTCTGGAGAAGGTTACTCTGGGAGATCTCGGCCAAGCCAGGTGCGTTGAAGTGGACAAAGAAAATACCACCCTTATCAGCGGCGCAGGAGATGCCGCAAAGATTCAGAGCCGCATCAAACAAATTCGCAAGCTGGCTGAGGAATCAACCAGTGACTATGACAAAGAAAAGCTACAGGAGCGCGCCGCTAAGCTTGGCGGTGGAGTTGCCGTAATCAGGGTCGGTGCCGCCACCGAAACGGGGATGAAAGAGAAAAAGACTCGGATTGAAGACGCGATGCATGCGACTCGGGCCGCAGTTGAAGAAGGTATTCTGCCTGGCGGTGGCGTGGCTTTGCTACGCGCGCGCGCAGCAATCGGCGCACTGAAAGCCGACAATAACGAACAGGAAGCCGGTATCAAGATCGTGCTGCGAGCATTGGAAGAGCCTTTGCGACAGATCGTTGCCAATGCGGGTGGCGAACCCTCAGTGGTGCTTGCCAGAGTGCTGGAGGGCAAGGGCAGCTTCGGCTACAACGCAGCCAGCGAAGCATACGGCGACCTCATCGAAATGGGCATCCTCGACCCTACCAAAGTGACACGCTCTGCCTTGCAAAATGCAGCTTCGATAGCCAGCCTGATTCTCACCGCCGACGTCATGATCGCGGAATTGCCTGGAAAGCAACAAGTAATATCCGGCGAGATGGGTGGAATGGGGATGTAGTAACAACTAACTGATTTAATGGATTCCATGAACCGGAGCTCGATTGTTATTAAAGGATATTCGCCATGAAAACTCAGGGCACCCCCGCCAGCTTCCACCAAATTCCCCGTCGCAATGGGATCTTTCAGGAGCGTGAGCATGACGCCTACAAGATCAAGGGTAAACTACCCGAGCCGACCATCTGCCCGCTATGTAGTGCAGTATTTCATGAAGGGCGCTGGCAGTGGCGTCAGCCCCCGGCAGATGCGCACCGGGAAATCTGTCCCGCCTGTCATCGGATACACGACCATTACCCTGCTGGCTTCGTAACCCTGAGGGGGGAGTTCTTCCACGCTCATCGCGATGAAATCATGCATCTCGTGTACAACCAGGAGAAACGCGAACGGGCGGAACACCCGCTCAAACGCATCATGGCAGTGGAAGAAAAAGACGATACAACGCTAGTGACAACCACCGATATCCATCTAGCCCGTGGCATTGGCGAAGCTTTGCATCATGCTTATCAGGGTGAACTGGATTTTCACTATAATCCGGAAGAAAATTTATTGCGCGTGAGTTGGACGCATTAACCCGAGCATCCCATATCGATTCTGCGGTGTATAAAAAGGAAAGCCATCATGCCTATTGGAGAGATTTATAATCGCAAAACCATTGTGGTGCAGCGTGACGATACCGTCCTGGAAGCAGCCAAACTGATGCGACAATACTGCGTTGGTGATGTACAGGTTGTCGATGACCGTAACGGTGAACGGGTCTCGATAGGCATTATCACCGACCACGATCTGGTGGTGGAGATCATGGCTGCGGAACTCGATTACATGGTCATCACAGTGGGTGACGTCATTGACCTGCATGCGGTTTAATGCCAAACTGCTAGAACATTTACTGCCAGGGATGCAGTTGGCTATCAATAAATAGTGTTCGCTATAAATTGTGGGGTGTCTCGAATAATTCGAAGTTCTAAACAAGACAAGGTGGGAGCAAAAAATAAAGACGCGACATAGGATTGATATGTCAGGAAACATTTTTTGTGAGCAGCGGAGTATTGTGACGAAATACGGATTATTAGAGGCGGCCGGTAGTGATTGATTCTGAATTGCGTCCTACAAGGAGAACATCATGCCTGTTGGTGAAATCTGTACCCGAGAAGTTACTGTTATACGACGTGATGAAACTGTCATGGAAGCGGCCAAGCTTATGCGGCAGCATCATGTTGGCAGTATACTGGTCGTCGAAGATCGCAACGGTGTTCAGATTCCGGTGGGGATAGTTACCGACCGTGATCTGGTAGTGGAAGTCATGGCGCCAGAACTCGACCATAGGGTCATCACGGTGGGTGATATCATGACGCAGGAACTGTTCACGGTGAAAGATAGCGTGGATACATTCGAGGCGATTCAATATATGCGCAGCAAGACGGTAAGGCGCTTACCGGTAGTGGACGAAGCCGGTGGTCTGGTGGGTATCCTTACTTTGGATGACGTATTGGAACTGTTGGCAGAAGAAATGCTCGACCTCTCCAAGTTGGTGGGATATGAGCGGAAAAAGGAAATGCGGCACCGCCGCTAGTTAGCCCGAATTTTAAGGAGAAGCCATGCAGATTCCGTTGCAAATTACTATCCGTGATATTGAGCATTCAGATGTGCTGGATGCGCATATCCGTGATAAGGTAAAAAAACTCGATGATTTTTTTGACCGCATCATATCCTGCCGTGTGGTAGTTGAGTTGCCGCATAAGCACCATCATCAGGGCAAACAGTTTAATGTACGCATCGACATTGGCGTGCCGGGTAGTGAGATTGTGGTTAACCGCGATCATCACGAAGATATTTATGTGGCCTTACGCGATGCTTTTGATGTCGCCAAACGCCAGCTTGAGGACTATGCCCGCAAAATGCGTGGTGATACCAAGAGCCACGAGCCGAAGCGTTCGAACGAACACATCGGCACCAATGACGAAGAAGCGTGACCCTGCCGGATTTTTTGAGACGGGTTGAAGAAAATATCAAGGCCACCGCTAAAAATCGGATTTTTAGCAGTGGCCTGAATCCATAAACTTCTGTAAACAATTCTCGGCTAATCCTGAAGAACGTTTCAGGAAACTTTTTGCCTATACTCTGCAACTGGATTATCTCAGCTTTTCTCTCAGCACCTTTTACGTCAGTTGTCGTTGGTCATCATCGAACAGATCTTGTTTCTTGCGCGGATAGAGCCAGAGTGGGAAAACAAAATTTCCTTCCTTTGCTGATGCTGAATGCAACACAGACAACCCATCCGCACAAAAGAAATGGCTTGAGTTATTGGCTTCTTCAAGCTCGCGACATTCAGCTCGACAAACAGTGATCAACGAAACATTTTCTTGTGGCATGTGTTGCATTAAGTTGTAACGGTGTTTTAAGGGTGCCTCTAAAAATAAGCCCGATGGTTTTTTAGAGCTGAGTCCATTGACTAAAATAAGGATTCCCCCCATTCATTGTCATGCCTGTTGCATTATCATTGATCTCTGCTACTCTTCTCTTCTACAAGGGTGTCGTAAGCATAACTCTACCGCCATACGGTGGAAAAACGCAGAGGAATGAATAATGGACGAACCAATTGGCATGACCGGGCATTATCAGGCTAAATGCTGGCACAGGCTGGAGGCTGGCCGTGATTTCATGCTCGGATCAAGGAAGCTGATTATTGCAGCGTGCCTGGCATTGTGGGGAGTGTGCACACTGGCGCATGCTCAACCGGAGCGAGGCGAGACGCGAGGTGAGTTGCTCTACTTGGAACACTGCAGCTCGTGCCATACTTCAGCAGTCCACTGGCGTGAGAAGGCGCTGGCGACTGACTGGCTTAGTCTTGAAACCCAGGTGCGCCGCTGGCAGGGCAACATCGGGCTTGGCTGGAGTGAAGATGAAATCACGGATGTTGCACGCTACCTGAACACTACTTTTTATCATTTCCCAGTTACTGACAAGAAAGATCTCGCAGAAGATAGCAAGTCCCAGCCAATAAATGCTCCCTGATTTCGCGGAGCAAATCGCTGCGATTGTGTCAATTGGAGCGACATGCCAGCGATTTAATTCCCGACACGCTCAATCTGTTATGTAACCTGCAAACCCGGCGCTTGAATTGGCTGCAAGTTAAGCTGACAATATCGCTATGGACGCTTCCAGTAATCCGAAGTTCTAAACAGAACAAGGCAGGAACTAAAAATTCAGACGCGGCGTACGGGTAATATGTAAGAAAGCATTTTTTGTGAGCAACGAAGTATTGTGACGAAACCCGAATTTTTAGAGGTGGCCTTATGTGTCTAGGCATTCCCATGCAAATCGTCGAGATAAACGGCTTTAACGCCAACTGTGCGGCAAAAGGTATTATGCGTGAGGTGAGCCTGTTCCTGCTGCAGGGCGAACCGATAGCAATTGGTGATTTCGTGATGGTACACGTAGGTTATGCAATCCAGAAGATGAATGAGCAGGAAGCGCGCTCGGCATGGGAGGTTTACGACGAGATGCTGGCCTTGGAGGCAAGGGGTGCATGAACTCTCGATCTGCCAATCCTTGATTGATCAGGTGGAGCAGATTGCATTGACACATGGGGCGAAAAGTGTGGAATTGGTAAAGCTAAGAATAGGCCCGCTGTCCGGGGTCGAGCCATTATTGTTGCAGCATGCATATCCTTTTGCCAGCGCCGGAACCCTGGCGGCAGGATCCACGCTGGTGATCGAATTGGTGCCGCTTAAGGTGAGTTGCGAAGCCTGCGGCATCGAGACAGAAGCCGAGCCGGGCTGGCTGGTATGCGGAGCATGCGGCAGTTGCCATACTACGCTGGTGAGTGGGGATGAGATGATGCTCATGAGTGTTGAATTGATTGCCGCAGAGAGAACAAATCATGTGTGACACTTGTGGCTGCAATATTACACCCGGTAATCGCGAATTCGCCTATAAGCCGGTGAATGGCACCACCGCTGTGGCAGTATTGAAAAGTCTGCTGGCCAGGAATGATGATCAGGCAATACACAATCGGCAGCATTTCGATAAGCATCGGTTGCTGGCGATCAACCTCATGTCCTCCCCCGGTTCAGGCAAGACAGCATTGCTGGAAGCGACCATCGATGCCTTGCGAGACGAATACCACATCGGCGTGATCGAAGGTGATCTGGAAACCGAAAATGACGCTGAACGCATCCGCGCCAAAGGCGTGCCAGCGCATCAGATTACTACCGGATCAGCGTGCCATTTGGATGCGCACATGGTGCATGACGCGCTGCATCAGTTTCCACTGGCAGGGCTGGATATTCTGTTCATTGAAAATGTCGGCAATCTGGTATGTCCTGCCAGCTTCGATCTCGGTCAGCATCGCAATGTCATCCTGCTCTCGGTTACCGAAGGTGACGACAAACCAGCCAAATATCCGGTGATGTTTCGCGCTGCCGATTTGGTGCTTCTTACCAAGAGTGACTTGCTGCCGCTACTGGATGATTTCAGTCCGGCACGCGCCGAATCAAATCTGCGCAACCTTGCCAGCACCGTGCCGGTGATGCAGCTTGCCGCGCGCAAAGCGCTGGGTATGCAACCTTGGCTGGACTGGCTGCGCAGCGAATTGGCACAGCAACGTGCACGCGTGGGCCGGGGGGAGACTGCGCATCCCAGGATACAGGTCGGCGCTATGCGTCTACATGAGGCATCCATGTGATGTTAACTGCCCAGGACTGGCTCGCAAAGATTCGCGCGTTGCCATTGGAGCGGCGTGTACGCATCATGAATGTATGTGGCGGACACGAACGCTCGATTACGCTGGCGGGCATAAGAAGCGCGCTACCCAAAACGGTTGAACTGATTGCCGGGCCGGGTTGTCCGGTGTGCGTATGTCCGGAAGAAGATGTATACCAGGCAATACAATTGGCGTTGCAGGCAGACGTGATCCTGGTCGCTTTTGGCGATATGTTGCGTGTGCCGGTGAATGTGCCCAAAGATGAGGTGCGTTCGCTGGAGCAGGCCAAAGCCAGCGGCGCCGATATCCGGCCAATCGCCAGTCCGCGCGAGGCGGTCAGGATTGCGCGGGAAAATCCGGAACGGGCAGTGGTGTTCTTCGCCGCAGGCTTTGAGACTACCACCGCGCCGGTAGCAGCCATGCTGCTCGAGGGGGTGCCGGATAATCTGTTCCTGCTGCTGTCGGCCCGGCTCACCTGGCCAGCAGTGGCGATGCTGCTGGATTCAGGTACGCCAGGCTTTGATGGATTGGTCGCACCCGGCCATGTTTCTACTGTGATGGGGCCAGAAGAGTGGCTTTTTGTGGTGGAAAAGCATGGCATTCCCACAGCAGTCGCCGGTTTTATGCCGGTCTCACTGCTGGCGGCAATGTATTCGGTATTACGCCAGTTACTTGAGGGCGAGCGCTTCCTCGATAACTGTTATCCGGAACTGGTACGCCCCGGTGGCAATCCGGCGGCACAAGCGCAAATCACACAGGCACTGCATATTGCCGATGCTAACTGGCGCGGTATTGGTGTTATTCCTGCTTCCGGTTTCGGACTTAACCCGCGCTTCGCCAAGCATGATGCGCGCATACAATTTCCGGATTTTGACACAGCAGGACGCAGGCGTGCCGGCCAGATGCCACCTGGCTGCGAATGTGCAAGCGTGGTGCTGGGGAAGATCAATCCCAACGAATGCAAGATTTATGGTCGCGCCTGTACTCCGAAATCACCGATTGGCCCATGCATGGTATCGGATGAAGGTGCCTGTCGGATATGGTGGGCCGCTGGTGTTAGAACCAACGCAACGGTCGACAACGTTCAGGCTCTCGACGTTTGAGGATGATTGTCCGGTTTTCTGGATATCCCTCTGTCCGTGCGCTGCATAAACCGTGCATTCTACCCTGTAGCGAATTCACCCAGAAGGTGAAGGCCAAATACTGCAAAAAATTACTATGCGTCATGGTGTCGAATTAAAAAATGAGCGGTCAACTGCCAGATTTAGGACAAACAAATGATTCAAGGTATGGAGCCTGAGGCGCGCCGCTGGCTGGTAACAGGGCGGGTACAGGGGGTGGGTTTCCGTCCGTTTGTTTTTCGTCTGGCACAGCGGTTCAGTTTGCCGGGGCGGGTGCAAAACCTTGCCGGCCAGGTACTGGTCGAAGCCGAGGGTGAGACATCCGTGCTGGATGCGTTTGGTGCTGCGCTGCTCACCGATGCGCCGCCATTGGCACAACCGGAGATGATCCGTGCCGAAAAGATTGCATATCGCAGGCTGGATCATTTCGAGATTATGCCAAGTGCAGTTACAGCGGCGCAAATCCATATGCCACCAGATTATTTCATGTGCGACGACTGTAGGCGGGAGATGCAGACACCGCATGACCGGCGTTATCGCTACCCCTTCATCAACTGCACGCAGTGCGGGCCGCGCTATACCCTGATTACGCATCTGCCCTACGACCGCGACAATACAACCATGGCGGAGTTTAAATTATGCCCGGCGTGCCGCAGCGAGTACGAGAACCCACTGGATCGCCGCTTCCATGCCGAGCCGGTAGCGTGCCCGGAGTGCGGTCCGCAGCTCTGTTTTGTCACACCGCATAGCCAGGTCGCCGGGGCTGCGGCACTGGATGCCTGTGTAACTGCATTGCATCATGGCGAGACCGTCGCTGTGAAGGGTATCGGTGGCTATCATTTGTTATGCAACGCAGGTAATACTGAGGCTATTGCACGGCTGCGCGCCAATAAACACCGCCCACATAAGCCGCTTGCATTGATGTTTCCATGGCGCGGCAAGGACGGTTTGGAGCAGGTGCTGCAGGAGTTGGAGACCGATGCCAGTGCGCGCGCGCTGCTATGCGATCCAGCACGGCCCATCGTGCTGTTGCGACGGCGCGGGGATTCGACCCTGCCGGAATTGCTTGCACCAGGACTAGATGAAATCGGCGCGATGCTGCCCTATAGTCCATTACACTACTTGCTGTTGGATGGATTGGGTAAACCCGTAGTCGCCACTTCCGGTAACGTGAGCGGCGAGCCGGTACTGACGGAAAATTCAGTTGCGGAACAGCGACTGGGTAACGTGACGCAGATATTCCTACATCATAATCGTCCGATTGCACGTCCGGCAGATGACTCTGTCATGCGCATCATTGCTGGAAAGCCCCGCCTGATCCGCGCCGGACGCGGGGTTGCGCCGATCGAGCTGGGTGTTCCCGGCATCTTTACGCAATCATTGCTGGCTGTCGGCGGTCACATGAAAAACACTGTCGCCTTGGGGTGGGAGCAACGAGCGGTGCTCGCTCCCCACATCGGCGATCTGGATGCCCCGCGCAGTCTGGTGGTATTTGAACAGGTGATCGCGGATTTGCAGCGGTTGTATGGTGTGATGCCACAAGCCATTGTATGCGATGCTCATACCGATTATGCCAGCAGCCGCTGGGCCGCACGTCAGGGATTGCCGCTGATCCGCATCTGGCATCACCATGCCCATGCATCGGCGGTGGCGATGGAACATTGCCCCGAGAAGACATGGCTGGTGTTCACCTGGGATGGTGTTGGTTTGGGGGAGGATGATACTTTATGGGGCGGTGAGGCGCTGCATGGGCGCTGTGGCAGATGGTGCCGCAGTGCGCGCATGCGGCCATTCCGGCTGCCGGGTGGGGAGCGGGCGGGACGTGAACCGTGGCGCTCCGGCATGGCGTTGTGTTGGGAGAGTGGCTTGGATAACCTGCCGCTTGCAGCCGATGCTACGCTGCTCAAAAAAGCATGGCAGCAAGGATTAAATTCACCGGTCACTACTGCAGTTGGCCGACTGTTCGATGGCGCGGCAAGCTTGCTCGGGTTGATCGATAAGGCGAGTTACGAAGGTCAGGCGGGCATGTATTTGGAAAGCGCTGCCGCAGGTGATGCAGAAGCGGTAGATTTGCCGCTTGGCCAGGATGCATCGGGTTTGTTCACCGCAGACTGGAGACCACTGGTGTCGGCGTTACTGCAGACCGATGTGTCAGTGGCGCAAAGAGCAATGCAGTTTCATCTGAGCCTGGCACGTTCCATCGTTGCTCAGGCACAACGCATCCATGCGTCGACTCCGTTCGACCTGGTAGGCCTGACTGGTGGCGTGTTTCAAAACAGATTACTTGCCGAACTGGCAGTTGCGCAGCTTGCTGCCGCCGGATTCGATGTGTACTTGCCGGAGAGAGTGCCGTGCAATGATGGCGGCATCGCGTTCGGACAGCTTGTTGAGGCAGGGTTTGCTCATGGATGATACGCATATCCGCCTCGCCCATGGCAATGGTGGAAGTTACATGCGCGAATTGATCGAGACCTTATTCGCGCACCATCTTGCCAATCCGCTGCTCAATGTTCAGGCGGATGCGGCGGCATTGCCCGCGATGGATGGCGTAGTGATGATAACGACTGATGGTTTTATCGTGCAACCGCTGGAGTTTCCGGGTGGCACCATCGGTTCGCTGGCGGTGCATGGAACAGTGAATGATCTCGCGGTATCAGGAGCCGTGCCGCATTATCTGACGCTCAATGTATTCATTGAGGAAGGTTTCGAAATTGCCAAACTGGAACGAATCATCGCCAGCCTCGCCGAAGCTGCGCGTGAAGCGAAGGTGGTTATCGTGGCAGGCGATACCAAGGTAGTCCCGCGTGGTGAAGGCGGTGGGCTTTATCTCGCTACCACCGGTGTTGGCATCCGGCCCAGGCATTTGCAACTTGGACTGAATCATATTCAGCCAGGCGATGCGATCCTGGTGAGCGGGCCAGTGGGAGATCACGGCATCGCCGTGCTGCTGGCGCGCGAGCAGTTTGGTTTGCGTGGTGATCTGCTGTCGGATGCGGCAAATGTGCTGCTTTTAACGCAGATGCTGGTTTCACTTGATGGTTTGCGTTTCATGCGTGATCCGACGCGAGGCGGACTAGCCACAGTAATGCACGAAATCTGCCGCGCCACTGGTCTGGAGGTAAGGCTGGATCAGATTGCGATCCCGGTACGCGAGCAAGTGGCAGCAGTATGCGAGATGTTGGGCTACGATCCAATGTTCCTGGCATGCGAGGGGCGGGTGGTGGCAGTGGTGGAAGCAGCGCAAGCAGCCGAAGCGCTGACACGGTTACAGGCGTTGCCACAGGGGCGCGATGCCGCGATCATTGGTAGTGTCCACGCGGGACGTGCACACGTGGTATTAAAAACCGAATTGGGTGGTGAGCGGATTCTGCAGGAACTCGAGGATGATCCGCTACCAAGGATATGCTGATGGAGCTGTTAGCAGGTCCATCAGTTTGGCTGCAGGACATAATGAACCTATACTGACACTATGCCATGGCGGAGAGCGGTTTTATGGAGCCTCACGAGTTTCCTCACATCGAGCAACAACTCGCACCTGTATTCGAACGGCATGGGTGTGAGGCGAATCAACTGCTGAAAATCCTGCGCGAGGTGCAGGAGATCTTTCATTTTATTCCTCCTGCAGCGATAACCTGTGTTGCCAGCCATCTTGGCGTGCCGAGAACGCAGGTGGAAGGTGTGGCTGGCTTCTATTTCTTTCTATCGCTCAAGTCGGTGGGAGAATATCGTCTCCTGTTTTCCAACAATGTCACCGATCAGATGCAGGGCAACCCGGAGTTGATGCAGTATTTCTGCCACAAGCTGTGGCTGGAGTCGGGCAAGGTATCAGAAGACAATCTGCTAAGTGTTGACAGCACTTCCTGCACCGGTATGTGCGACCAGGGGCCGGCAGCGCTGATCAATGGCTGGCCGCTCACTAATCTGGATCGTGATCGGCTGGATATGATTGCAGCGTTGATCCATGACAAGAAGCCTGTTTGTGACTGGCCGTCCATGCTGTTCGAAGTCAAGGACAATATCCGTCGTGCCGGTACATTGCTAGGAGAGCCTTTTGAACCCGGCGCTGCGATCAGGGCGACATTGGATCGGGGCAGTGCCGCGACGCTGATGGAGATGGAGGCATCCGGACTGCGCGGGCGTGGCGGTGCAGGTTTTTCCGTCGCCAGGAAATGGTCGCTCTGTCGCGCCTCTCCAGGTGATCACCATTACATCGTATGCAATGCCGACGAAGGCGAACCGGGTACCTTCAAGGATCGTGTGCTGCTGAACAGCTATGCCGATCTGGTATGCGAAGGTATGACCGTCGGCGCGCGGATAATCGGTGCAACTCAAGGGTTCCTGTATTTGCGCGGCGAGTACCGCTACCTGCTAAAAAAATTGGAAGAGGTATTGGCGCGGCGGCGTGTAGCGGGTCTATTGGGCAAAAATATCCTGGGTGAGACGGGATTTGATTTCGATATTGAAATTCATCTCGGTGCCGGTTCGTATATCTGTGGTGAAGAATCGGCACTGATCGAGTCGCTCGAAGGCAAGCGTGGCCGCCCGCGTAATCGTCCACCGTTTCCGGTGACCCACGGATACCTCGACCAACCCACGGTAGTGGATAACGTGGAAACTCTTGCTTGCGCCGCCAGGATCGCGATACAAGGCGGCGAGTGGTTTGCGGCCATAGGTACGACGCAATCTACGGGCAGCAAAATTCTCAGCATTGCCGGTGATTGTGCCAGACCGGGTATCTACGAATACCCGTTTGGCATTGCGCTACACGAAATTCTTGACGACTGTGGTGCAGAAGATCCCTACGCGGTGCAAGTGAGCGGACCTTCCGGTATCCTGGTTCCATCGAAGGAATTTGGCCGACGTATTTCCTTTGAAGATTTGCCTACTGCAGGAGCATTCACTGTATTCAAGCGTGGGCGCGACATATTACAGATCGTACAGAATTTCGCCCGTTTCTTCGCTCATGAAAGCTGCGGTTTCTGCACTCCATGCCGCGTGGGAACACAGTTACAGAAAAAAATTGTGGATAAAATAACGCATGGCCATGGTACGGTTTACGACTTGGAAGAGTTGAAGCATGTTGGCCATATCATGCAATCCATGAGTCACTGCGGGCTGGGGCATACTGCGGCGAATCCGGTGCTGGATATGCTGGAAAAATTTCCCGACGCTTATGAGCACAAGCTGAAGAATTTTGCCTTCGAGCCGGTTTTTGACCTGGATGGGGCGCTGGAGACTGCGCGCAAGATTACCGGCAGGGACGATGCATGGGCGCACTTGTCATGAGCAAAGCCATTACGATAGACGGTAAAAGCGTGTCGTTCATTGATGGTCAGACCATCATGGATGCTGCGCTGGCAGCCGGAGTGTATATCCCGCATCTATGCCACAACCCGGAATTCGAACCACATGGCAATTGCAAGTTGTGTATTGTAAGCGTCAATGGACGCAACATGACCGCCTGCACCATGCCAGCTGCGGAGGATATGGTGGTGGCAAGCGATACGCCGGAGCTTGACAGTGATCGTCAGGCATTGGTGCAGATGCTGTTCGTAGAAGGTAACCATATCTGTCCGGCATGTGAAGCGTCGGGTAATTGTCAGTTACAGGCTGCGGCCTATTATCTGAAGATGCTGAGTCCCCATTTCATGCATTTCTATCCGCCACGGGAAGTGGACGCTTCGCATCCCGATATTTTTCTCGACCTCAACCGCTGCATCCTGTGTGAGCTATGCGTCCGCGCCAGTCGTGAGGTTGATGGCAAAAACGTATTCGGCATTTCCGGTCGTGGTATCGGTACGCATCTGGTGGTGAATGCTGCCAGCGGCAGATTGGGTGATACCAATTTCGCTGTAACCGACAAGGCTGCTCAGGTATGTCCTACCGGGGCGATTTTGATCAAGCGCCAAGGCTACAAAATACCTATAGGCCAGCGCACATTCGATCACAAGAAAATCAGCGAAGTGCAGATGGAGCCAGCGAAACGGACGGAGCCAGAGCATGAATGAGAAACGGAAAATCCGGGTGGCAACCTGCTCACTGGCAGGCTGTTTTGGCTGTCATATGTCATTGCTGGATATCGACGAGAAGCTGTTCGATCTTCTGGGAGTGATCGAATTTGACCGCACGCCATTCACCGACATCAAACACTGCGGGCCATGCGATATCGGCATCGTGGAAGGTGGTGTGAGCAACGCAGAGAACGTCCATGTGCTCAAGGAATTCCGCGAAAACTGTAAAGTGCTGGTGGCGATCGGCGCCTGTGCCATTACGGGTGGAGTGCCCGCGCTACGTAACAACATTGATCTGTGGGACTGCTTTCAGGAAGTGTATCTGTATGAGGGTGGGCTGGAAGGAAACCAGATACCCAACGATCCTGAGCTGCCGCTGCCGTTCGACAAGGTATATCCTATCTATGAGGTAGTCAAAGTGGATTATTTCCTGCCGGGTTGCCCGCCATCTGCGGATACGATCTGGAAGTTTCTTACTGATCTGATCGAAGGCAGGGAACCGAAGCTGGATTACGAAATGTTGCACTATGATTGAGCTTATTTTATGACTTTTGCACTGGAGACTGCCGCCCATCCTGAAAACCTGAAACGGATCGTGATTGAACCGGTCACCAGGGTGGAAGGTCATGGCAAAGTCACGCTACTGATGGACGAAGACAATCGCGTACATCAGGCACGTTTCCATATAGTCGAATTTCGCGGCTTCGAAAAATTCGTTCAAGGACGTCCTTTCTGGGAAGTACCGGTACTGGTGCAGCGCCTCTGCGGCATTTGCCCGGTGAGCCATAATCTCGCGGCTTGCAAGGCAATGGATATGATTATTGGCGCAACAGTTCCTGTCGCCGCTGACAAGCTGCGCCGCCTGATGCATATGGGGCAGATATTGCAATCCCATGCCCTGCATTTTTTTCACCTGTCTGCGCCGGATCTGCTGTTCGGTTTCGATGCGGCTGTGGGAAAACGCAACATCGCTGGCATCGTGGCAGCCTACCCCGATATTGCCAGACAGGGTGTGGGGCTACGCCGGTATGGACAGGAAGTCATCCGTCTCACTAGCGGCAAACGCGTGCATGGCACAGGCGTTATCCCCGGCGGGATGAACAAGAATCTGTCGCTGGATGAGCGTGATTATTTACTTAAGGAGATAGATCAGATCATCGCGTGGAGCCAAGCGGCGGTGGAACTGATCAAGATGATCTACAGTGAGCGCCCGGATTTTCATAATGGTTTCGGGTTCTACCGCTCCAGCTTCATGAGCCTGGTGCGCGAGGATGGTGCCCTGGATCTGTATCATGGCGGCCTGCGCGCCAGGGATGAGCATGGCCAGACCATTTTCGATCATGTGGATTATACCCATTATTGGGACTATATCCACGAGGAAGTGAAGTCCTGGTCCTATATGAAATTCCCGTTCATCCGTGCGCGTGGCAGGGAACAGGGCTGGTATCGGGTTGGCCCATTGGCGCGAATCAATAATTGTGATTTTATTCCGACAGGTCTGGCAGAGGCAGAGCGCAAGATTTTCAAGGAATTTGGCGGCGGCAGTGCCACTCAGGCCACCCTCGCCTATCACTGGGCGCGCATGATCGAAATGCTGCACGCCGCCGAAACAATTCAGGAATTGCTACATGACCCTGATCTGCAGAGCGATGATCTGGTAAGCAACGGGGAGCGGCAGTTGCGTGGTGTCGGTGTGATCGAGGCGCCGCGCGGCACATTGATTCACCATTACCGCATTAATGAAGACGAGCAGATCGTACGCGCCAACCTGATTGTTTCCACTACCCACAATAACCAGGCTATGAATGAAGCGGTGCGGCAGGTAGCGCTGCAATATCTGGATGGTCAGCAACTTACCGAAGGCCTGCTCAACCACATCGAAGTGGCGATCCGCGCATTTGATCCCTGTCTTTCCTGCGCTACCCATGCCATTGGCAAAATGCCGCTGGAAGTGGAGTTAATGGATGCGGCGGGGACATTGATTCAGCGCCTGATCAAGGATTCCGACGGGCAGTGCAGAGCTTGACTGCACCACTGCTGATTTTTGCTTATGGCAACCCCAGTCGTGGTGATGATGCGCTAGGGCCTTTGCTGCTGGAGCGTCTGCAAACGCTGAATCTTCCGCATGTCGAAGTACTCACAGACTTCCAGTTGCAAGTGGAACATGCATTCGATCTGCAAGGCCGGGAGAGGGTGTTGTTCATTGACGCGAGCGTTGCCTGCACCGCGCCCTATGCATTGTCACGCCTCACAGCACAAAAAGACACCAGCTATACTTCCCATGTCATGAGTCCGATGGCAGTGCTGCATGTTTACCGGGACATTTATGGAGAGCCTCCCCCGGCCTATCTTCTGCAGGTGCGTGGAGAAAGTTTTGAACTGGGCGAATCACTGAGTCCAGAGGCAGCGGTCAATCTGAGCGCAGCCTTTGATTTACTGCAACAACTCTGTGCTGAACCCGACTTCCGGGAATGGGAACGGCTTGGTGCTGTCGTGCCAAACTCTAGGGAAACACCGATTAAATGAGTTTTTAGCCATGGATGCGGGTTTGAATGAGCTCTCAGATTTAATTTATGCGAGCAAGCCATTTGTTCTTAATCAACCGTGCCGCTTGGCTCGGTTTTTTTCCTTTCCATCTATTTTCGGGGGCCT
>CAMDAX010000026.1 GCA_945888885.1 Nitrosovibrio sp. Nv4
GCGACCTGTATCGATTGCCACCAGAACCTGGTGCACAAATCGGTGGCCGAGACCGACCTCAATGCCAGCCGCACGCAAAAGAAGCTGGTGCTGAAGGAAGTCAAGGCGGATGAGGAGAGCGACGATAGCGAGTGAGCTATTGTGGTTGCGGGTTGTTCCCACCGCCCATCACGGGCAGCGGGAACAACTACGACTCTACCGTTTGTTAAAAAACTCAATCTATCTCAGTACTCCGATTGCTGAGATCATCACTACTAATGCTTCAGTTAGAAAATTGGTAGTGCCCGTGACCTTATCGCTCAAGCCCAAGAAATTCTGCACTAGCAAGCATGCCTAACTAATTGGCATAGCTATCGAATGCTAATCCAGCCGAATTTCTCATTTCAGATTGATTAAGATAGAAAATGCTACGTAATTTTCCGCATGCTGATATTCCTCACCCTCACAGAATCCGCGATTACTTTATAGCGGCACTCACATTCTTTTGTGTAGCGATTAGCTTGGTCATTGATGCCAGTGGAAGCCTGGGGCAGCAAAACACCATGGGGATCATCGCCTGGACATTATTATTTGCGTTACTGTTCGGTGAAAATAAGGAAGTGCGGACGCAGGTAATCATCGCTGTCGCTTTCGCCACGGCTGGTGAGCATTTTGCATCTATCTATATGGGTGGATACACCTATCGCTTTGTAAACGTGCCGGCATATGTGCCACCTGGTCACGGAATGGTTTACTTAACCGCTGTAGCGCTGGCGCGTTCCGGTTTATTTTTGAGGCATGCCAGAAAAATTGCCACATTTGTAGTGGTGGTATGTGGAGTCTGGTCAATCTGGGGAATCAGCGGCTATCCAGCGCAGGGTGATCAAGTTGGCGCCTTACTGTTTTGTGTTTTCCTGATTTATCTTTTTAAAGGTCGTTCGCCAATGGTTTATCTTGCAGCCTTTTTTATTACCACTTGGCTGGAATTAATTGGCACGGCGGCCGGGACTTGGCAATGGGCGACGATAGAGCCGGTTCTGGGCTTCTCCCAAGGGAATCCACCAAGTGGTGTTGCTGCTTGGTATTGTCTGGTCGATGCAATAGCCATCGGTGGAGCGCCGCTGGTATTAAACGCCCTAAGAAAAAGCGGGGGGTGGTTCAAGTCACGAAAAACACGCAAGGATATCCATCAGGGAGCTGGAAACGAATAGCTTTGCTTGTATAACTTCTACCTTTGCAGGATGCACGAGTTGGAAGGAATTTATTTCTCAGCCAATTCGATTTTTCAGAACTATAGAAGCCAGATATGGGATGAGCAGGAGTGAAACCATTTGCAATGTGACGTGCCGAGCCATCGCTGCGTAATACCAGACTCAAAATTTAGCGCATATGTTTTTTTCAGTTAATGCTGTATCATGCTCCCCCATGGTTGCTTGGCGTAACTGTCCGGTCACAGCCACAACCAGTCGGGCCTTCTGCCGGTATACGGTTTTCTATAATATTTGTTCTGCCTAGACCGGTCCCAACATCGTTGGTAGGTGGTTTAGGAGTAATGCAAATGTCGTTTGATCAACTCGGCCTATCGGCTGAAATTCTGCGTGCCATCGTCGATCAAGGTTACACAGAACCCACACCCATTCAGGCACAGGCAATTCCGCCGAGCCTCGAAGGCAAGGACATCATGGGCGGAGCACAAACCGGCACTGGCAAGACCGCCGGCTTTACCCTGCCAATGTTGCATCGATTGCAACCCCATGCCAACACCAGCGTATCACCTGCCAGACATCCGATTCGTGCACTGGTTCTGGTGCCTACACGCGAACTGGCAGCGCAGGTGTATGAAAGCGTCAAGGTTTACGGAAAGTATTTGCCGCTCAGATGTGCAGTAGTTTACGGTGGAGTCAACATGGATCCTCAGGTTAAAGACTTGCGCGCCGGAGTGGAAATCCTGGTTGCGACCCCCGGACGTTTACTGGATCACGTTCAACAAAAGACTATGAATCTCTCTAAGGTGGAAATCCTGGTATTGGATGAAGCTGACCGCATGCTGGATATGGGTTTTCTGCCCGACATCAAGCGAATCCTCGCGTTAATGCCGGAACAGCGCCAGAGTCTGATGTTCTCTGCCACCTTTTCTGAAGAGATTAAGAAACTCGCGGATAAACTACTAAAACAGCCGATATTGATCGAAGTAGCAAGACGCAACTCTATCAGCGAATTAGTAACGCATGTAGTGCATCCGGTCGAGCGCGATCGCAAGCGTGAACTGCTGGCACATCTCATCAAATCGCATGACCTGAAACAGATATTGATATTTGTCCGGACTAAGCATGGTGCTAGCCGTCTGGCTCAGCAACTCGAGCGGGATGGCATCACCGCCACTTCAATTCATGGCGATAAGAGCCAGCCTCAACGCACTCAGGCGCTGGCGGAATTCAAACAAGGCACAGTACGTGCACTGGTCGCCACCGACGTTGCTGCACGTGGACTCGATATCGAGGATTTACCACACGTGGTTAATTTCGAGTTGCCCACTACACCGGAGGATTATATCCATCGTATTGGACGCACTGGACGTGCCGGTACTAAAGGAGATGCGATTTCTCTGGTGTGTGAAGACGAGAATGAGCTGCTCGAAGGTATAGAGAAGCTTCTGAAATTCAAGCTCAAGGTGGAGATAGCTGCTGGGTTCGAGCCAGGAACAGCGCATCGCGAGGCAGAATCCGTGCATACTGCTGCCTCTACACACAAGCGCCATGAGCGCACTAAACCTGAACAGAAACAGCGCGCTGAGCCACCCTCCGGGCGTGGCAATGCAACGCATCTACCCCGTACGGAAGGGCCTGTGTACGGACATGGCGGACGCTCCAAAGTACCACAAGACCCCCTATTCAGTCAACCTTATAAGATGTCAGCACGCCCTGCCGCTGACAAGTCGCCATATGTCGATGGCAAAGCGGTATCACTCTCCGCGACAAGTGCGCGCCCTGCTCATCCTCATTACGGACACCAGAAAAAACCATTACCAGCACTGTTCATGCCACCCCTCCTTGACAAGCCCAAGCAGAATGAGTGAAACAAGGCTGCTATCAGCGTTTGCCGCAGCATATCCGGCCATCCTCCGCATACGACATGGCTAACCGCCTGACAAAGATTTATACCCGCACCGGCGATGACGGCACTACCGGCTTGGGAGACGGTGCGCGATCTGGCAAGGAAAGTACGCGTATTGAGGCTATCGGTAGTGTGGACGAACTCAACAGTTGTATCGGTGTTCTACTTGCAGAGAGTCTTGAGGAAGCTGCGCGTAGTGAACTGGAAAATATTCAGCATGATCTATTTGACCTGGGCGGCGACCTGAGTATTCCCGGTCGTATCAGCATAAGTGAAGCACAAGTCACACGTCTGGAACATCAACTCGACCGTTACAATAACACCCTGTCTGCACTGAAAGAATTCATACTCCCCGGCGGAACCCGGGCGGCAGCTCTTTGCCATGTCGCCCGTGCCGTATGTCGGCGTGCGGAAAGACGCGTAGTCACATTGTCTCGCACTGAAACAGTGGTGCCGCTCAATATCCAGTACCTCAACCGCCTGTCGGATTTTCTGTTTGTGCTATGCCGGGTGTTGAATCGCCAGCAAGGTGTGGGAGATGTGTTGTGGCAACCGGGGAAGAATCGCGATTCTGACACTGAACAATAGCTTTCTGTCATTCTTCTTTATGACGGAAGCTTTCTACTATCAATAGCATGGCACCGATAAAAATAGCAGAATCGGCTACGTTAAACGCAGGCCAGTGGTAGCCGCTGATATGAAAATCGAGAAAATCGACCACATGCCCCAGAGTAATACGGTCCCATAGATTACCCAGCGCGCCACCTAGTATCAAACTTAGTGCTATGCAGAATAGTTTTTCTGCCGCGTGCTTACGTAGCAGATAAACGATCAGAACCGAAGCCCCCGCCGCAATCCCGCTAAAAAACCAGCGCTGCCAACCAGAGGCATCACTCAGGAAGCTGAATGCTGCCCCGGCGTTATACGCTAGCACCAGATTGAAAAACGAAGTTATGGTTATGTGCTCACCATAAACAAGCGCTGACTGAACGAGGTGTTTTGTAAAGAGATCAAGTGCAATGACCACCGTGCTGATCATCAACCACCTACGCATAGGTTCTGGGCTCGCCGTCACCGTACAGATTGCTCACGCAACGCCCACAAATGTGTGGGTGGTTGGCATCAGCACCAACATCGGCACGGTAATGCCAGCAACGTTCGCACTTTGTATATTGAGAGGGGCTTGCATTGATTGAGCATTCAGCCGCGCCCAGAATTTCCAAGTTAACTTTCTGCTGGCCATCAAGCTGTCCATCTCTAATTTGCGGAGTCACTTTTTCTTTCAGTGAGCGGGCTGTGGCTCTTGAGGTAATCATTACGAAACGTAAATCATCACCCAGCCGATTCAACGCTTGAAAATATTCATCACTTAGATAAATATCCAACTCGCATTGTAGTGAGGAACCCACTAAACCCTTGTTTCGCTCTTCTTCAATCGCTTTATTGGCCAGTGCGCGAACTTCCAAGATTTTTTGCCAATCCTCTAAACTCTCTGAAGTTAGCAAATTATCTGGGAGTACGTACCAAAGTTCTTCAAAAACACTGGAGTCATTACCGAAATCTAAGGCATGCCAGATTTCGTCTGCCGTGAAGCTCAGAATCGGTGCCATCAAGCGCATTAGAGATTGAGTGATGTGATACAGCGCACTCTGAGCAGCACGGCGAGGTTTGGAGGTTTCGCCCGCCGTGTAAAGGCGGTCTTTGAGAATATCCAAATAAAATCCGCCCAGATCCTCCGAACAAAAAGATACGAACTTCTGCACCGCTAAATGAAATTCATAACGCTCATAATCAGCCAGAATGGCTGTTTGCAATTTTTTGGTTAGCAGCAGCGCATAACGGTCGATTTCCAGCCATTCATCCACCGGCAGCATATCTTTGGCAGCATTGAAATCCGCCGTATTGGCCAGCAGAAAACGTAGGGTGTTGCGGATGCGCCGGTAGCTCTCCACCACGCGCTTAAGAATTACGTCGGAGATAGTCAGCTCACCGGAATAATCCGTCGAAGCCGCCCACAGACGCAGGATGTCAGCGCCATAGGTGTCCATTACCTTCTGCGGGGCGATCACGTTGCCCTTGGACTTGCTCATCTTGTAGCCGGAACCGTCAACCACGAAGCCATGCGTCAGCAGTGCTTTGTAAGGTGCACGCCCGTCCATGGCGCAACCGGTGAGCAGGGATGACTGGAACCAGCCGCGATGTTGGTCAGAACCTTCCAGATAGAGGTCGGCAGGGTAGGCTAGTTCATCGCGTCGCTTGAGCACGGAGAAATGCGTGACGCCGGAATCAAACCATACATCCAGTGTGTCGGTGACTTTCTTGTACTGTGTCGCATCCACCTCGGGGAAAGCCGCAATATCCAGGCTGAACCATGCTTCGATGCCGCGCTCCTCCACCTGCAGCGCGACTTTTTCCAGCAGTGCCAAGGTATCGGGATGCGGCTCGCCGGTTTCCTTGTGGACGAACAAAGGCATGGGTACGCCCCAGTTACGTTGGCGCGACACGCACCAGTCCGGGCGGTTCTTGATCATAGCTTCCAGACGGGCACGGCCCCAAGCCGGGAAAAACTGTGTATGTTCCACTGCCGCGTTGGCGATGCCGCGCAACGTCTGTCCGCCCTTGCTGTGCTGGCCCATGCCGACGAACCATTGGTGGGTGGCGCGAAAGATTACCGGCGTCTTGTGTCGCCAGCAGTGCGGGTAACTGTGGTTTAGGCGGGCTGAGGCTAGCAGGTTGCCGCTGGCTTGTAGAGTGTCGATGACCACCTTGTTGGCATCCCACACGCTCATGTCGCCGACCAGCGGAATTTTTGCGAAGAACTTGCCGTTGCCGTCCACTGGATTGTCCACTGGCAGGTCGTAGCGCATGCCGACCGCGTAGTCTTCTAAGCCATGTGCAGGAGCGGTGTGCACCAAGCCAGTACCGGCGTCGGTGGTGACATGGTCGCCGCAGATAATTGGTACCTGGCGTTCATAAAATGGGTGCTGCAGCCTGAGATGCTCCAGTGCAGCTCCTTGGCAACTGTGGACAGAATGGGAGTCCTCATCAGTAATTCCATATCGCTCCAGACATGCATGACGTAGTTCCGTAGAAACGATGATGTAACAGTTACGGGCAGTCTTAATAAGTGAATAATAATGTTCTGGATGTACGCATACTGCTTGGTTGGCCGGCAGCGTCCACGGAGTGGTAGTCCAGGTCACCGCAAAAACCGGCTCGTTCAGATGGTCGATACCGAAAGCACGTGCCAGCGCCGCGTTATCCACCACCCTGAAGCCGACATCGATGGCTGGCGAATTCTTATCTTCGTACTCGACTTCGGCTTCCGCTAACGCCGAGCCACAGTCCACGCACCAGTGCACTGGCTTGCTGCCCTGGTACAGATAACCGTTTTTATAAATCTCGCTCAAGGCACGCATGATGTCGGCCTCGGTCGTGAAATCCATGGTCAGGTAGGGCTTGTCCCATTCGCCCAACACGCCCAGGCGGATGAAATCAGCTTTCTGGCGTTCGACCTGCACTTTTGCATATTCGCGGCACAGTTCGCGGAATCTGGCGGGCTCGATATTCTTGCCGTGGTTTTTTTCCACCACCAACTCGATCGGCAGCCCGTGGCAGTCCCAGCCCGGCACGTAAGGCGCATCAAAGCCTGCCAGGGTTTTGCTCTTGACGATGATGTCCTTGAGAATTTTATTGGCTGCGTGACCGATGTGAATGTCACCGTTGGCATACGGTGGGCCGTCATGCAGGATGAATTTCTCCATGCCTTTGCGTGCTTCCCGAATTTTTTGATACAGCCTCTTTTCCTGCCAGGTTTTGAGCATGAGCGGCTCGCGTCTGGCAAGATCGCCACGCATCGGAAAGGGCGTGTCAGGCAGATTAAGGGTCTTTTTATAATCAGTCATGAGGGTGTCATTCAGTTTGTGCGACAGATTGCTTGCAGTATTCCTGCACAGGATGTGAAGTCAAAAAATAGTTCTTTGCATTTTCCACATCGCGCTCGATCTGTCTAGTGAGCGTATCCAGATCAGAATACTTTTCCTCGTCGCGCAGTTTGTGCAGAAAATCCATCCGTAAATGATGGCCATAGATTTCCTGATTAAAATTGAACAGGTGTACTTCCAGTACCGGTTTGCCGTTTTCATGTACGGTGGGGCGTACTCCCAGGCTGGCTACACCACGTGTAGCCAGCTGCGAAGATGATTCCGCTGCACCATACACCTCCACCACAAAAATTCCTGACAGTGGAGGCTGATTGTGCCGCAATTGTATATTGGCGGTGGGAAAACCAATCTTCTTGCCCAACTTGTCGCCACCCACCACCCGCCCGCTGATACTGTAAGGTCGCCCCAGCAGGTGTCGGGCAAGATCCAGATCACCGCTTGCCAGCGCTTCCCGCACTGCCGTGCTTGAAACTCGCAGACCATCTACGGTGAAGCTTGGCATTTGCTCCACTTCAAAACCGTGCTGCACGGAAAATGCTTTCAGCATGGCGAAATCGCCGGCGCGGCGCGCGCCGAAGCGGAAATCATCCCCTACCAGAATCCAGCGTACACCGAGTCCGCGTTGTAGAATGCGGGCAATAAAATCTTCGGCACTGATTTTTGCGAAACCAAAATTGAAACGGCATACCTGCACCCGTTCTACGCCCAACTCGGCCAGCAGCTCCAATTTTTCCCGCAGGCTGGTGAGCCGCGTAGGTGCCTGATCCGGCGCAAAGAACTCGCGCGGGTGTGGCTCGAAAATCATAACGCAAGAAATGAGATCCAGTTGGTTAGCAGCTTCTTTCAGCCGCGCAAGCATCGCCTGGTGGCCCAGATGCACCCCATCAAAATTACCTATGGCAAGCGCAACCGGAGTTTCAGCTTGAGCGGGAACTCCACGAGAAACATGCATAACATAAGGCTGCTTAAAAGCCTGAATTGTAGCCTGTTTCCGGCAGGCGGGTCTAGGCAGCCCACAACATATTGGGTATGCTGAGCAAAATGATGATTACGTATTCCATCTGGCTTGACGCCTAGAACCGGTCATCGGCTTGTCTATAGCAAGCTCTACAATTCTGCATTTGGTAACAAAGCGTGAGAGGAAAATTCATTGCATCTTTAGAGACCGAACTCCCCTTTCTGGGATTAAAATGAAACTTCCGCAATTAGGGTTTTCTTTCAATGATAAATTTCAGTAACGTCTCCAAGCGTTACCCCAACAGTTATGATGCGCTGAAGAACATTACCTTCACTATTGAGACGGGTGAGATGGTCTTTATTACCGGCCACTCAGGTGCAGGCAAGAGTACGCTGTTGAAACTTATTGCTGCGATCGAGCGCCCCACTTCTGGCAGCATTATCGTTAATGGCCAGAATGTTGGCGCGCTTAGGGGCAGAACGATTTCCTTTTTGCGGCGTAATCTCGGTCTTGTTTTTCAGGATCAAAAAATCCTGTTCGACCGCAGTGTATTCGACAATGTGCTGTTGCCGCTGCAAATCAGTGGTTTTGATCCCAAGGCAGCAACCGGACGGGTGCGCGCAGCGCTTGACAAGGTCGGATTGCTGGGCAAGGAGAAGGCACGTCCCATTACGCTCTCCGGCGGTGAGCAGCAGCGCCTGTGTATTGCCCGCGCAGTCGTCAATCGCCCTTCCATTCTGATCGCCGATGAGCCAACTGGTAACCTTGACGCCGATTACGCCCACGATATTATGGACATGTTCCGATCATTTCATCAGGTGGGCGTGACAGTGCTGATCGCCACCCATGACGCGGAATTGTTGGGCGGTGCCCAGCAACGCATTTTAACACTTGATCACGGGGAATTGACGGCATGAGCGTGTGGCTCTCGCATCACTCGTATGCCTTTGTCTTGGCACTGAAACGGCTCGTACGCACGCCGTTTGCCAGTCTGCTCAGTATCGCTGTAATTGGGATTACCCTGAGTCTACCCGCAGGGGTCTACATGCTGCTGGGAAACTTGCAAGTATTCTCTGGGCAAGTATCTGGCGCGCCGCAGTTGAGCCTGTTTCTGGCGTTAGATGCAAGTCGGGACGAAGTTGCGCAGATTGGATCACGTCTGAAGCAGCACCCGCAAGTAGCGAGTTTTCTGTTCGTTCCTAAGGATAGTGCCCTGCAACAACTCAAGCAGAGCAGTGGTCTGGCCGATGTAGTGGATAGCCTCGCACAAAATCCACTACCCGATGCTTTCGTGACTAATGCCAGGAGTACTGCGCCCGAGGCGCTGGAACTATTGCGTGCCGAGTTGCAGCAGTGGCCCAAGATTGAACATATACAACTTGATTCCGCCTGGGCCAAACGACTGGATGCATTGTTAAGCTTAGGGCGGATGGTGGTGTTGATGCTTGCTGTTTTGCTGAGTTTCGCGCTGGTAGCGGTAACCTTTAATACCATACGATTGCAAATCCTTACCCGGCGGGACGAAATTGAGGTATCGAAGTTGATCGGTGCGACAAATGGCTTCATCCGCCGTCCTTTTCTTTATTTTGGCGCAACCCAAGGAATGGCGGGTGGAGTCGCAGCATGGCTTATTATCGCACTTGGAGTTCACCTGATCGATGGCCCACTAGCCGATCTGGCACAACTCTATACGTTCGATTTTCATCTATACTATCTTTCACCAGAAGATAGTGTGAGCCTATTGTTATTCTCAACATGGCTGGGCTGGCTGGGAGCATGGCTGTCGGTTGCAAGCCATCTCTGGCAAATAGAACCAAAATAATTCAAATGGTTATGCTATTTCTAGCGGGAACTTTTTAAAATACTGGCACTCTGCTAGTAACAGAGTGTTAATATTTCAGCAAGAAACCGAAAGCCCCAAGGAGGATACAATGACTTTTGCTTTGACTCTACCTTCGACTGGCGGTAGCATCGAAAGCTATATCCAGTCTGTCAACTACTTTCCCATTCTTTCCCAGGAAGAAGAAACCCGTCTAGCGCGGTGTCTGCGGGATAAAGACGACATCGACGCGGCGCGCCAACTGGTGTTGTCACACTTGCGCGTGGTAGTTGCCATCGCCCGCGGCTATAAGGGTTATGGTTTGCCGCAAGCTGATCTGATTCAAGAAGGCAATATTGGCTTGATGAAAGCGGTCAAACATTATGATCCCGAGCGTGGCGTACGGCTGATATCGTTTGCGGTGTACTGGATCAAGGCGGAAATTCACGAATTCGTTCTGCGAAACTGGCGGCTGGTAAAAATTGCCACCACCAAAGCGCAACGCAAGCTGTTCTTCAGTCTGCGCAGCATGAGGAAGGGGCTGGGCACCATGAGTCCGGAAGAAGTCAATGCCATGGCAAAGCAGTTGGGTGTCAAGCCTGAGGAAGTGGTGGAAATGGAAACCCGCTTCAGCGGGCGCGATATCTCACTTGAGCCTCTGTCCGAAGATGAGGATGAAGCATATAGTCCTATCACTTATCTTACCGATGGTTCCGAGCCTTCACAGTTGCTGGAGATCAAACAGACCAACCGCCTGCATGGCGAGGGACTGGAACAGGCACTCGCCAGTCTGGACGCACGCAGCCGCCATATTATTGAAGCCCGCTGGCTGCGAGAAAAAGACACTGCAACATTGCATGATCTTGCAGCTGAGTTGGGGGTATCTGCCGAACGTATCCGCCAGATCGAAGTCAAGGCAATACAGAAAATGCGAGGGTCGCTGGTACCAGGCATCTATGGATAGATATCTTTGCTAGAAAAACTGGGCGAATAGGATTAGCATAAAAACCAATGTAATCCTATAGAACTGTAATGAGGTGGTTATGACTATCAAAATTCCACAAGCATCACGCGACTACGATAACACTCGGATTATAGAGCGCCCCGATGGTTTCTACTGGCATTATGAGAATGACAGCAGTAAGGTGTTCGGCCCCTTTCCTGCCCTGCTTGAAGCGATTCAGGACATGGAGTACACCGCTGAATCAGATTATGAGCCGGGAGAGACCCTGGAACAAGCGGAGGATGAGATCGGTATGTCCAGTTGGATTGACCATGAAACTGGGGAGCCAGGCGAAGAGTCATCTCGTCTTGAAAACTGATTCACTAGACAGCCATTGATCTGGTATAGGTTATTTGATATGTGATGTACTTTTCCCGATGGCTCTGGGAGTAGGCTGTAGTCAATAGTTACTGGCAATACCTGTAGCAGCAATATCCGGAAGATTCTGGAAATCGGCTCTGGTCGATTGCTGATCAAAATCTCTATGATCGGCGTAACTCATAAAACCATAGCTTATCCTTAAGTGCCAAGCCTATCCGTAGTTCAGCTACCTGTTTCCCTTAAGTCGCTCCCATTAGGTAATTGATTCACAATGAACCTTTTTGAGCGACTTTCGGGTGATTTGCAACCTTGGCCTGATTACCCCGCTAACCTTACGGGAGCCCGGAATACAAGTTGTTTCATCTGTTTCTTTAACTAGAGGTTTTCATGAGCTACCGTGAAGAGAAAGATACCATGGGTATAGTGCATGTATCTGCCGACGTATTATGGGGCGCGCAAACACAACGATCTTTACAGAATTTCAAGATTTCCGGCGAGCGCATGCCATTTGCACTGCTTCGCGCACTTGCTTTGGTAAAACGTACTGCTGCGAGTATAAATCATGACTTGGGTCTGCTCGATGCGACTAAGGCTGCTGCGATTATCAACGCCGCTGATGAAGTGATCGAAGGTCGTCATGAAGCTGAGTTTCCTCTGGTAGTGTGGCAGACTGGTTCTGGTACCCAAACCAATATGAACATGAACGAGGTGCTGGCAAACCGCGCTTCTGAGTTGCTCGGTGGCGGGCGTGGCGAGGAGCGCAGAATCCACCCCAACGATGACGTGAACATGGGGCAATCATCTAATGATGTGTTTCCTTCAGCAATGCATGTGGCGGCAGTACATGGCATCCACCATCAATTAAAGCCTGCGATTTATATGTTACGCCAGACCCTGGCGGCCAAGGTAGAACAGTTTGCCGGTATCGTCAAGACCGGCCGTACCCATTTGCAGGATGCGACGCCACTAACTTTGGGACAGGAATTTTCAGGCTATGTTTCACAACTGGATCATGGCTTGGAGCACGTGGATGCAGCGCTTCCACACCTTTGTGAGTTGGCGTTGGGTGGCACCGCTGTGGGCACGGGTTTGAATACCCATCCAGCATTCGCCGAACATGCGGCGGCAGAATTAGCAAGATTAACCGGTCTGCCATTCGTCACCGCACCTAATAAATTCGAGGCGCTGGCTGCAAATGATGCTTTGGTTCACGCACATGGTGCACTGAAGACTCTAGCGGTATCCTTAATGAAGATTGCCAATGATATCCGCTGGCTTTCTTCCGGGCCTCGCTGTGGTATCGGTGAATTGAGAATTCCGGAAAACGAACCCGGCAGCTCCATCATGCCAGGCAAGGTCAATCCAACCCAGTCGGAAGCCATGATCATGCTTTGCTGCCAGGTAATGGGCAACGATGTGGCTATCAATATGGGTGGAGCGCTGGGCAATTTCGAACTCAATGTAATGAAACCGCTCATCATCCACAATTTTCTGCAAAGTGTGCGCCTACTTTCTGATGGCGCAATCAGTTTCAATGATAATTGCATAGTGGGCACCACCGCCGATGTTGAGCATATTAATGACCTGATGCGTAACTCACTAATGCTGGCGACAGCACTCAATCCCCATATTGGCTACGACAAGGCAGCGGAGATTGCCAAGAAAGCATACCGTGAGAGCGCAACGCTAAGAGAGGCGGCACTTGCATCGGGTTATGTCACAGCAGAGCAGTTCGAAATGTGGGTAAGGCCAGAAGATATGGTAAAAAGCAGGTAGGACAAGGAATTTCTGAATGAGCCCCGCGCGGGTGCGTAGGCAGCTTTGCAGGATGGAATGCACGAAAGGCAATAACAGCATGGCCTTCTCTTCCAAGAGCCTGATATGACAGGTTACCTAAAAAGCTTCGTTCCATCAGGGTCGCAGAAGAATCGGGAGCGCGCCCTGCGCTGTCCGTTTTGGTGTCGTAGATTAGCTACGACCTGCTGTGTGCGGCCTTGTGCAGCGCCAGAGTGTAAGCTTTTAGGCGTGACCAGCACAGGCGAACACAAGGTCGCGACCGGAAAAAACAATGGTGCTGCTACAGCTTGCTCTACTGTACCGCTATGCTATCGCAACATTGCACGAGCCACCTCGACTTGTTTAGTTCCTAATTTTTAGAGGCGTCCTTAAGGCGGTGTGATCATCGTGGTGTATTTTAAAAACACGCTGTACCGAAGTACCATTCGTCCAATGTAATGCCTTGCAGCAAATGATCCTGATGTGCTCATGTCATTTTTTCTGGATGAGTTCAATCTTGTAACCATCTGGATCTCTTACGAAAGCGATCACAGTGGTGCCATGTTTCATCGGCCCCGCTTCCCGCGTGACTTCGCCACCACGTTTTTTTACTTCCTCACAGGCCAGATAGGCGTCGTCCACTTCGATAGCGATATGGCCGTAACCAGCGCCTAAGTCATATCTCTCCACCCCCCAGTTAAGAGTCAATTCCAACACTGCGCCATCTGCCTCATCTTGATAGCCGACAAATGCCAGAGTGAATTTTCCTTCAGGATAATCTCTGCGGCGCAGTAGTTTCATCCCTAATATATCGGTGTAAAAAGAGATGGATTTTTCCAGATTACCAACTCGTAACATGGTGTGCAGAATACGCATTTAAATTTCTATTATCTCAAAATCTTCTTTGCGCGCCCCGCATTCCGGGCAGGTCCAGTTTATCGGCACGTCTTCCCAACGTGTGCCAGCAGCGATGCCTTCCTCCGGCGATCCTGCGGCTTCATCGTAGATAAAGCCGCAAATGAGACACATATAACATCGATAAGGAGTTTCAGTAGTAGGCATGATAAGAATGATTTAGGTTAAAATAATATTTTACGATATTAACCTATGTCTCAGCCACCCCCCATAGTACTTTCTTTTGCTGCCAGCGACCCTAGCGGCGGTGCAGGAATCCAGGCAGATATTCTGACTCTAGCCAGCATGGGCTGCCACCCGCTATCGGTAATTACGGCCATTACCGTACAGGATACCGCTGGTGTGGATGATGTCATGGCATTGGATCCGGAGTGGATAGCAGATCAGGCCCGCGCGGTGCTGGAAGACATGCCGGTACATGTTTTTAAAATCGGAATGTTAGGTAGTGCCGAAATCATTATGGCCATCGTCGAGGTGATCTCCGATTATCCAGATATCCCGCTAGTACTGGATCCGATACTCTCTTCTGGTCGCGGTGACGAACTCGCCAGCGAAGATATGGTAGCAACAATGCGTGAACTACTGTTTCCTCACGCCACTATTATCACCCCTAATAGCATGGAAGCATGGCGACTGGTACAGGACGAAGAAGATGGCCAGGATGCACTGGATTTGAGCCAGTGTGCAGACCGGCTTTTGCATATGGGTTGTGAATACGTACTCATCACCGGAACCCATGAAAATACGCCACAGGTAGTGAACACCCTGTATGGAGCCGATGGCGTGGTACGCTCGGATGCGTGGCAGCGGCTAACCGGTTCCTACCACGGATCAGGTTGCACGCTGGCCTCGGCCATTGCCGCTGCTATTGCCAACGGCCGACCCATCGCCGAAGGCGTGTATGAGGCGCAAGAGTATACATGGCGAGCGCTGGAAGCCGGTTTCCGTCCAGGGATGGGACAATATTTACCAGACCGTTTGTTCTGGGCTTACGGTGAGGCGGGTGCCGGGGATAGGACTAAAACACATGATGCAACCAAGAGTTGAAGGTTTATATGCGATCACGCCGGATGTGGCTGATACCGCTGATTTAGTTACGATGACACAACAGGTACTCGCAGGTGGGGCGCGGTTGGTCCAGTATCGCAACAAGACAGCGGATGTCGCACTACGGCTGAAACAGGCATATGCACTGGTTAATCTTTGCCGAAAATTCAACGTGCCTCTCATTATCAACGATCATCCTGATCTTGCTGTTGAAGTCGGCGCAGAAGGGGTGCATGTAGGGCAAGGGGATGCTTCCATAACCGAAGTACGACGTAGACTAGGGCCTGGAAAAATCGTCGGGGTTTCTTGTTACAACCGGTTGGAGTTTGCCATTAAAGCTGAACGACAAGGTGCGGATTATGTCGCCTTTGGCGCATTTTTTATTTCTGCTACCAAGCCCGGCGCGGAGATTGCACCCATCGACCTGCTGTCCTTGGCAAAACAGAAGCTGCATGTTCCACTGGTTGCTATCGGTGGCATCACCCCGCGTCATGCGATAGAGTTGATATGTCTGGGTGCCGATGCGGTAGCAGCCAGCAACGCTCTGTTCAGAGCCCGGAACATTCAGTCTGCAGCTAAACATTATTCCCGTTTATTTAAACAAACTCGGCATTCTATCCATCACACTTATGAGCTATCCCATGACTTCACGTAATCAGCAATTATTCGAACTCTCCCAGAAGTATATTCCCGGCGGCGTCAATTCCCCCGTACGCGCCTTCAAGTCGGTGGGTGGGGTACCAATATTTTTCCGGCGTGGACAAGGAGCTTACTTCTGGGATGCAGATGGTAAGTCCTACATAGACTACGTCGGCTCATGGGGGCCGTTAATCTTGGGCCATGCGCACCCTGAAGTGATCAAAGCGGTGCAGGTGGCTGCACAGGACGGTCTAACTTTCGGTGCACCAACTGAAGCAGAGCTGGAAATAGCAGAATTGCTGTGCGAGTTGGTCCCGTCAATTGAGCAAGTGAGGCTGGTGAGTTCCGGGACTGAAGCCACCATGAGCGCCATTCGCTTGGCGCGTGGCTACACCGGTAGAAGCCGCATAATCAAATTTGAGGGCTGCTATCACGGCCATGATGATGCACTGTTGGTGAAAGCGGGTTCCGGGGCGCTTACCTTCGGCCATCCTAGTTCCGCCGGAGTTCCCGCAGAGACTGCTGCCTACACCACAGTGCTGGATTACAACGATATTGCCGGTATAGAACGGATTTTTGGTCAATCTGGTACGGAAATCGCCGCAGTCATTGTCGAACCGGTAGCGGGCAACATGAATTTGGTAGTGCCGAACCCAGGTTTTTTGGCGGCTTTACGTACGTTATGCACACGACATGGCAGTGTGCTGATTTTTGATGAAGTGATGACCGGCTTTCGCGTTGGAGCAGGGTGCGCTCAAGGGCTTTACGGCATCAAGCCCGACCTTACCACTCTCGGCAAAGTAATCGGCGGTGGAATGCCGATGGCTGCCTTTGGCGGCAGGCGTGACATCATGCAATGCTTGGCTCCACTGGGACCGGTGTATCAGGCAGGTACTCTTTCCGGCAATCCAGTTGCTGTGGCCGCAGGGCTTACTACCTTGCGGCTAGTACAAACAGCGGGGTTCTATGAAAAACTTGCTGCTAGCACGCGGCAGCTTACTGAGGGTCTCACAGCCGCCGCAAAGAAACATGGTATCGTTTTTTGTGCACAGGCAGTGGGGGGTATGTTTGGGCTCTATTTCAGAGCAAGCCCCCCGACTAGTTATACAGAAGTGATGGAGTGCGATAAAGAAGCTTTCAACTACTTCTTCCATGCCATGTTGCGTGAAGGTGTTTACTTCGCACCGTCAGCATTCGAAGCCGGGTTTGTTTCTGCCGCACATAGCGACGAGGATATCGATAAGACGCTGGCTGCAGCTGAACGAATATTCTGTGCCTGGAGATAAAGCTATCTCTAAAAATCCGAATTCCGTCACAATATTTTTTTACTCACAAAGAATGTTTTCTTACCTGAGCCGCTTGCAAAACTGTTTTTGATAATAAATACTCAAAAAGACAGCAATTTTCCATGGTTAGAATGCGAAACATGTACTTTTTCAGCTTCCGCAAAACTCGGAAAAAAATCGCAAATGCTTCCAATCGCACCGAACGGGATTTTGGT
>CAMDAX010000027.1 GCA_945888885.1 Nitrosovibrio sp. Nv4
GCGTATCTTTTCCAGAGGACGAAAAAATGGAAATCGGTATGCGTCGAGCAGGCGTCTGCGATTGGTTGAAATGGCCATCGGTAAATCCTCCCCTTTTTCAGAACGAGTACAAACCGCATTTTGCCAGATACCACAAGGCTTGCAGAGGATTTCATGTTGAATTCCACCCACACGATTTCACGAAGACCCCATATTTAATTGTCGAATTATTTTCCATCATTATTGGCAGAGAAATGGAGATGCGAGCTCCGTGAGGCAGAATGTTTTCGATTTGTATCGTTCCATTGTGTTCCTCAACGATTTTTTTAACGATGGGCAGCCCCAGTCCCGTACCCTTGGGCTTGGTGGTAACGTAGGGCTCAAACGCGCGCGACCTGACCTGATCTGGAAATCCCCCACCATTGTCGCTCACACTAAGGCGCACCATACCCTGCACCGTTTCGGTACGCACCGTGATGACAGGCTCCGCGACACCAATCAGTGTGTCCTGAGCGTTTTGTAACAGATTGTGGATCACCTGACGCAGTCGTGCCGAATCACCCCTCACCAGCGGCAGACCGGAGGCGAGAGCCAGGTGAATGTGCGAGGGCAAATCCTCCTCCGCCCCCACATTTTCTGTCGCATACAGTGCCAGCACTTCCTGCGTCAGTTTGTTGATATCCAGCAGTTGCAATTCCAATTTCGGCGCACGTGCATATTCACCGAATTCATTGACCATCCTCTTCAGTGCCTCTACCTGGTTGACGATGGTTTCAGTTGAGCGCTGTAATATTTTTGCATCCTGCTCGTCCAGTTTTTCCAAAAGTTTGTGCTGCATACGCTCGGCAGAAAGCTGGATGGGGGTGAGTGGGTTCTTGATTTCATGCGCCAGACGCCGCGCTACTTCACCCCACGCCGCAGTGCGTTGTGCCTGTAGCAAGTTGGTAATGTCATCAAATACCACGACGCCGCCGTCACCTGATACGTGGGGTAGGCGCGTTCCACGTAGCAGCAACACCTGGTTATCACCATCTCCTGGGCGTTCTACTTGGCGTTGCCATTCGCCCGTTTTCCCCGAATGAAATCCTCCCAGGATTGCAGCTTCGAGAGAGCGCAGCTGGGGCTCTCGTGCCGCGCATTCTTCCATGGTCAACCCTTCGAAGCCAGCCAATGGAACCCTTAGAATCTGTTCTGCGCTAAGATTTGCGGTACGCATGCGTAAGTTTTCATCGAATACCAGAACGCCAGATGAGAGATTGGACAGTATGCTTTCCAGGTAAGCCCTCGCACTTTCCACTTCCTGCTGGTTACGTTGGGTCACCGTGCGCGCTTCCTCCAGTTGCTGGGTCATGAGGTTGAATGATTCGGTCAGCACCCCCAACTCATCCCGACTTTGCACTGGATGGCGCCTGCTGAAATCGCCCTGAGCCACAGCGCGGGTACCTTCAGCCAGCATACCTAGCGGCGCGCTTAGTCGTTCGCTGATGAGGAATGCCGCAGCCAGTGCGGAAAGAAGCGAGAGTAGCAGCGCAAGCGTTAATGTCACCGCGTAGAGCTCCTTCAGTCCTTGGCGTGACAATGACAATTCCTGGTAATCACGAAACACCGCTTGCACAATTTCTGCGTCTCCGGCTAGTTGTTTCGGTACCGGCTGCAGCAATTGCAGTACGCGACCGACCTCCCCCATGCTTAGTGCATCGACTGGAGCCACCACCCGCAAATACAAGCCCTTGCCGGGGATAGACTCAACTTCACTATATACCCCCTGCATTCTTATCTGACTCATCACCGCAGCACCCGGCATTTCCGTGAATAAGCCGGTACCATCCGTACCAGAGAACGCAATTACCCTGCCGTCTTGATTAAACAGCGTAGCCTCCTGCATCTGTGATTGATCCAGCAGCTGGTCCAGCGTTGGCAGTGGCATAGCGGATTGTTTGGATAACGCAAGTGCGGTGATTTGGGCTTTCTCGCGTAATTCATTCAGTAGATTATCGAGTACGGTGCGCCCCAGGTTCAAACCGCCCTCAAGCGCTCGATCCACCCTAACGTCAAACCAGGATTCAATGCTTTTTCCTAGAAACTGCATCGACACGCTATACACCAGTACACCCGGAAGAATCGCCATCAGCGAGAAAATTAATAACAGGCGCAATGCCAGCCTGGAACCGAATACACCTGCCTTGAGCCTGCGCTTGAGTCTCCACAGTAAATACCCCACTAGCGCCATGAGAAGCAGTACAAAGCCGACATTGAGCGCAATTAGAAGTTGATAACGGCGCTCAAAGAATTCGGTATTGGCACCTGCGGTTGCGAGCAGAAATAACATCACCGCACCAAGTCCCGAGCCAATAATGATAATGTACTTCACGGCCTGCCCCCGTGTTGAAGCTTCTGCATGGGCAGACTCACATTCCATTGCAATGTATCGGAGCTCAAAGCCCATTCCCTGGAACTAAGCGCCTCCACTTGGAACGGTTTAGGTAAGCGCGACAGATCAAGCCACACGCGTAGTTCTGCAATGTACTCCGCACCCTGCTTCAGTTCGGAATTTGCAACAATGGGGCGATTACGTACTCGCCCTAAAACCTGTAGCGCTTCCTTCAGCGTGCTGAAACTCTGCGACAGTGATCCGCGACCCAAACGGTATTGGCGAGTAAGTGCGTAATAGCTCAATGCCTCACGTTGCTTGCTCCGGGCAACCTTTTCATCCAGCCAGTACCAGCGTGGGCTCAGCAGATTGAGCTCGGTCACAAAGTACAGTACGATACCTTTCTCGAGCGCCCTCTCCAACATGGGGTTTAGTGTAATCCCAACATCGGCATTGAACTGAAAGCCCTCATCTACTGCATCCAGCGTAACAGACTGTATTCGTATATCCTCGGCACGAACAGCGGCAGCCAGCAATAACCCCCCCGCCAGCAGCAGCATCGCAATCACGTGTAATAGCCGTGCCATGGGATCAGGATTTGTGTAACAGGGTATAAAAGAAACCGTCATGCTGGAAGTCCGGCAACAGTTGTCCGTCAATTGCTTCCATTCCAGATAGAGGCAGCGGACAGGCATCTGGATGATGGTGCAAAAATTCGGCCACCTGCAGCTTGTTTTCTTCGGCGAATACGGAGCAGGTGGCATAAAGCAATTTACCATCTCTAGCCAGGGTCTGCCACAAAGCATCGAGTATTTTCTGCTGGCTTGCGGCGAATTGGGGGAGGTCGCTTTCGCGCCGCAGCCATTTGATATCGGGATGACGGCGTACTACTCCCGAAGCAGAGCAAGGTACATCGGCCAGGATGCGGTCAAATAGTTTATTATCCCACCACCCCGCCGGGCACGCCGCATCGCCGCAGACGAGACGATGAGCTTTGAGTTCCAGCCGTGAAAGGTTTTGCGCTACACGGGAAAGTCGCACAGCATCATGGTCGAGCGCGGTCAATTCTACATCTGCCAATTCCAGCAGATGTGCGCTTTTGCCCCCGGGAGCAGCACAGGCGTCCAATACGCGCATGCCATCGTGTGCGTCCAGCAACGGCGCGGCTAGTTGCGCGCCGGCATCCTGCACCGACACCAATCCTTCGGTAAACCCAGGCAGCTTCTCCACCGCCACCGGCTGCGCCAGAATGAGCGCATCATCCCATAATAGTTGTGCATGCATGCTGTATTCATAGAGTCGTTTCTGGTACTCCGCTACTTCAATCTTGCGCCGGTTAATTCGTAGCGTCATTGGCGGGTGCTGGTTGTCAGCTTCCAATACTGCCTGGTAGTTGTGGGGGTATTGCATACGCAGCTTGTTTATCCACCACTGCGGGTGGGAATGACGCCCTACTTCACTTTCGTCCGCCTGCGCCAGTAGAGCTGTACGTTGCCGCATGAAGTTGCGCAACACCGCGTTGACCAGTCCAGATACCTCCTTGCTGCGTTTGCTGTGGCTCAAACTGCAGGATGCAGATACGGCATGGTCTACCACTGCATGGGGCGAAGCCTTGCTATATTGCAGTTGATACAAGCCCACCAACAATAAGCAACGCAGATCCTGATGTTGCAGCGGTTTGTTCAACAACAGCTTGAGCAATGCATCAAGTTGACCGTAGAAGCGCAGCACGCCATAGCTTATATCCTGAATTGCTCCACGCTGCTGGCCAGAAAGAGTGGGGTGGGCACGCCAGGCTTTCTGCAACACCGCAGTCAGGCTTGCACCGGCCAGCACTTTGCTCACGACAGCAGTGGCTATATGCTGAGTTTTAATCATCCCGGCATTCAAAGCGATCGCCAGGCTGCAATGAGTATCCTGTAAGAAATTCCACCGTACTCATTCTTTTTCCACCGGGTTTTTGCACTATTTTCAGCACCAGTGTACCGTCGCCGCATACTACCGCGATGCCTTTGCGTCCAATTGCGACAACTTCCCCGGGGTTGCCAGCAGCATTTGCCACCACTTCCGCTTGCCATATTTTCAGAGGGATTCCACGTATCCGAGAGTACACGCCGGGATGGGGGTTAAACGCTCGTACGGTGCGATTGATTTGTTCCGCATCCAACCGCCAGTCAATTTCCGCCTCGGTTTTCTTCAGTTTAGGTGCATAACTGGCAGCTGTCTCATCCTGGGCAGTTGCAGCGAGTCGTTTCTGTTGCAAAAGCGTCAGCACCTCCACGATGCAGTGTGCTCCCATCGAGGCGAGCTTGTCATGCAAGGTTTGCGCGGTGTCATCTTGCGTGATAGGGATACTCTTCTGCAGCAGCATAGCGCCAGTGTCGAGACCCGAGTCCATTTGCATGATGGTAATACCGGTTTCCAAGTCACCCGCCAATATCGCCCGCTGAATCGGCGCGGCACCCCGCCAGCGCGGCAACAGTGAGGCATGGATGTTAAGGCAACCAAAGTGTGGAATACTCAAGACAGTCGCAGGTAGAATCAGCCCGTAAGCTGCAACTACTATTACATCCGCATCAATGGCAGCGAGTTGGCTATCCAATCCGGATTGCTTGAGTGAGTGTGGCTGCAACAGGGGAAGTCCACGTTTTTGCGCCAGCATTTTAACGGCGCTCATCGCAGTTTTCATGCCTCGTCCGGCAGGACGGTCAGGCTGGGTTAACACCAGCGCAATCTCATGTCCGGCTTCCAGCAGGGCCTCAAATGCGTGCGCTGCGAACGCCGGAGTGCCGGCGAAAATGATTTTCATATTGAGCGCAATTCAGGGAACCTGTTCAGCGATTCTACTGGACACCCGCGTCAAGAGAAGCGCCGACGTGGGTCCCAAATAAAAAGGTGGTCTAAACAGGACGTTCACGGAAGCTTAATTGATCACAAAGCAAGTACTGGCAGTCATATTACTTTGCGCTGCTGTTTTTTAAATCTGGCCTGGATACGTGATTGCTTTAGTCGCGACAGGTAGTTAACAAATACTTTGCCGAACAAATGATCCATTTCATGTTGGATACACACTGCCAGCAAGCCGTCGGCGTCGAGTACAAACGGACTGCCGTTAAAGTTCAGTGCCGCGACAGTAACTTGCTCAGCGCGCCTTACTTTTTCAAATACCCCCGGCACTGACAGACAGCCTTCTTCGTAGTCAGATTCACCGCTGCTGGCAGTGATTTCCGGGTTGATTAATACGTGTAACTGGTCCTGGGTATCGGATGTATCGATCACGATTACGCGCTGGTGCACATCAACCTGAGTTGCCGCCAAGCCAATTCCAGGAGCAGCATACATGGTTTCTGCCATACTTTGTACCAAGGCACGGATTTCGTCATTAACTTCCGGAACCTTGATTGCTATCGTATGTAGTCGCTTGTCCGGGTATTGCAGTATCTTCAGGAGTGCCATAGAAAGGCTTGCATATTTAACAAACTGACTGCAGAATCTGAACCATATTATTAGGCTACCTTGATTAGAAGTGCCCTAGTAATTCAGATTTCATTACGAATACTTCGCCGTTCACAAAATGCTTTCTTATATATCATGCATGGACTGCGGCATCGTTCTTTGATCGTGCCTCGTTTTTCATAGAACATCGAATCTTTGCAGGTTCAATTCCCCGCACCAAGGGGTAAGGCTGGCGGAAAGCCAGTGGATTATAAGAGCGCAGTTAATGCTGCCGCCATTTGCGGCAGGGGTGCTTTAGTTTGTAGAGCACCCATTTTTCGATGTTACGCTACCCGAAAAACCGGGTTTCTTTCTGCAATTCTGCAACTGGGGTTATCCATGCGGAAGTCTATTATATCCATGATTTTGTTCGCAGGTCTGTTTTTCAGCCTGCCAGCCAGAGCTGCGGACATCGAGCTTCAGAACAATATACCTGATCGCTACGTTGTTGTTCCGGGTGATACGTTGTGGGGAATTGCCTCACGTTTTTTAAAAGACCCTTGGCTCTGGCCGCAAATCTGGGGTCTGAACCGGGAGCAAGTAAAGAATCCCCATAAGATTTACCCTGGGGACGTCATAGTGCTGGAAAAAACTCCTAACGGGAGCAGGTTGCGGCTCGCCAGCGAAATCGCGGTGATAAAGCTGTCCCCCAAGGTGCGGGCGGGGAAATCCGGTGTCACAGCCATTCCCAGCATTCCGGCTACGGCTATTGAACCTTTCCTGAGGCGGCCCCTGGTAATCGAAAAAGATGATCTGGCAAACGCCCCGCTAGTGTTGGGAACCAGCGATAACCGCGTGATATTGAATACGGGTGATATCATTTATGTCAGCGGTTTGTCGAAAGACAAAGGTTCGGCGTGGCAATTCTTTCGTCCCGGCAAGGCGTTGACAGATCCTGACACTGGTCAGATTCTGGGCTATGAGGCTATCTATCTGGCAGATGCAAAGGTGGAGAAATTCGCTGATATCAGCGCTGTGTCCATTATTCGTTCGGTTGAGGAAATACTCAAGGGTGATCGACTGGCCCCTACTCCCGCCACGGCGTTCAATAACTACGCCCCACATGCTCCCGACAAAATCATCAAGGGACGCATTATTTCTGTCTATGGCGGTGTTACCGAAATTGGCAGAAACTCTATTGTCACTCTTAGCAAAGGGGCTCGTGATGGGTTGGCAGCAGGTAATGTTCTGGCTGTTTATCGAAAAAGCCAGACACTGTCGCCTGAACGAGAAATAGTGAAGTTGCCCGATGAACGCACTGGCCTGGTTTTCGTATTCCAAGTATTTGAAAAGGTAGCTCATGCGCTGGTGATGCAAAGCACGCAGCCAATTCAAGTGCTTGACGCAGTACAAACGCCGTAATAGCACCCGCAGGAGATACGTCATGAAGCTTTCGCCGGATATTGAATCCTGGCTCAGCCTTGGTCTGATCGACGGTCTCGGTGATGAATCAGAGCGGAGACTGCTGGTAGCTTTTGGTAGCCCCGCCGACATTCTTTCCGCAAGTGTTGCTTCGTTACAGTGCGTGGTGAATAAACGGGCTGCGCACAGTATCGCTCTGGGTGTAGACAAAAAAAAGCTTGCTAACACTCTCAAATGGCTGGAGGATCCCCTCAACTCGGTTATCACTCTTGCTGATCCAGACTACCCCAGTCTATTGCTTAATATTCCTGACCCGCCACCTCTACTCTATCTCAAGGGACGGCGCGAATTGCTCGGATCCCCTGCGCTTGCCATAGTTGGCAGTCGCAACGCTACGCCTCAAGGCCTCTCCAATGCCGAAGTTTTTGCTGAAGCCGCAAGTAATGCCGGACTTTGCATTATCAGCGGAATGGCGCTCGGCGTTGACGCGGCGGCCCATCGTGGCGGTTTGCGTGGCACTGCCGCCAGCATCGCAGTGGTGGGCACCGGCCTCGACATCGTTTATCCCGCAAGAAACCGTGAGCTTGCTCACGAGCTGGCAGGAAAAGGTGCTCTTATTTCCGAATTTCCATTGGGCACCCCTGCCATCGGCAGCAATTTCCCACGCCGTAACCGCATCATCAGTGGCATGAGTCGTGGCTGCTTAGTGGTGGAAGCGGCACTGCAAAGCGGGTCTCTTATTACTGCCCGTCAGGCTCTGGAGCAGGGACGGGATGTGTTTGCCATCCCCAGCTCAATCCATTCGCCATTGTCCCGAGGTTGCCATGCACTGATCAAGCAAGGGGCGAAACTGGTAGAGAGTGCCCAGGATATTCTGGAAGAACTGGGATATCAATCCACATCTGCAGTTGCCGACGATGCGGCTAAGACAGATGTGGAAGATTCGTTGCTGCTTAGACATATGGGCTACGATGCCAGCGATATCGATACGTTGTGTGTCCGTAGCGGCTTGACGGCAGAAGCGGTATCCGCCATGCTATTAACGCTTGAACTGGACGGCGTAGTCGCCAATCTGCCGGGCGGACGTTACCAACGGATTCGGTGAAAATGTTGCTGTGACCGGCGTTCGGTGCTTATGGCCCTGCTTGCTTATGCCCCGAATAGTTTTTATCGTCGTGCCTTTTTTTGATTGCAGTGACTGGGGTTAGACCCCTTTTAAAACAACCATCGGCAATCTGCGGATGCTCACAGGAGTTTCATGGGTAAAACCTTAATTATCGCCGAGAAACCTTCTGTCGCCGCAGACATCGCACGGGTATTAGGTGGCTTTACCAAGCACACTGATTACTTCGAGAGCGACCAGTATGTATTGTCGTCGGCCATAGGTCACTTACTTGAGTTGGCGGTGCCGGAACAATACGAAGTCAAACGAGGTAAGTGGAGTTTTGCCAATCTACCAGTAATTCCACCATACTTTGACCTCCACCCTATCGAGAAAACCGAGTCGCGCCTGAAGCTCTTAACTAAGTTAATCAAGCGCAAGGATGTTGACGCACTTATCAATGCTTGCGACGCGGGACGCGAAGGAGAATTGATTTTTCATTACATTGTGCGTCACGTTGCAACCAAAAAACCGGTTAAACGCCTGTGGCTACAATCGATGACACCCGCTTCGATCCGGGATGGCTTTACAAAATTGCTTGATGATGCTTCTGTGCAGCCTCTGGCAGAAGCCGCTGTGAGCCGCTCGGAAGCTGATTGGCTAGTCGGCATCAATGGCACTCGCGCCTTGACTGCGTTCAATTCTCAGGAGGGTGGTTTTCACAAAACCACAGTGGGGCGAGTACAAACACCCACGCTAGCAATTCTGGTTGAACGGGAAGAGGGGATCAAGAAATTCATCCCGCGCGACTACTGGGAGATACATGGAGCCTTTTCTGCCAAGGCTGGCAGTTACAGCGGACGCTGGTTTGACGAAAAATTTTCCAAAGAAAAAAAAGACGGCGAACAAAAAGCCGAGCGATTGTGGGAGCAGAAAAAAGCCGAGGTTATTCGCGCCAAATGTCAAGGTAAACACGGCGTTGTCAGCGAAGAAAGCAAACCCACTACGGAAATATGTCCGCTGTTGTATGACCTCACCAGCTTGCAGCGCGATGCCAATGGCCGCTTCGGTTTTTCCGCCAAGACGACGCTGGGGTTGGCCCAAGCCTTATACGAAAAGCATAAGGCGCTGACTTATCCGCGCACTGATTCGCGCGCATTGCCGGAAGACTATATTGCAACCGTTGAAGACGCCCTGAATTCATTGGGAAACCCTCGCTATGAGGTGTTCGCCAAACAGATTCTGAAAGCAGGTTGGGTCAAGCCTAATAAGCGCATATTCAACAACGCAAAAATTTCTGACCATTTTGCCATTATCCCGACTTCGCTCGAACCCAAGAACATGAGCGATGCAGAAACGAAACTCTACGATCTGGTTACCAAGCGCTTTCTGGCGATCTTTTATCCTCCTGCTGAATTTCTCGTCACCACTCGTATCACCCGTGTTGAAAACGAGCCTTTCAAAACCGAAGGCAAGGTAATGGTCAGTCCAGGTTGGCAGGCGGTTTACGGCAAGGAGGTACAGGCCGAAGGCGCCGACGACAACCCCTCGACTCTTGTTGCGGTAGAGCCAGGTGAGCCAGTTCTTGCCAATGAAGTCAAAGTCATTGCCAACCAGACCCGGCCACCGGCAAGATTCAATGAGGCCACGCTGCTATCGGCCATGGAAAATGCGGGTAAATTAGTGGAAGACGGAGAATTGCGCGAAGCCATGAGCGCAAAAGGGCTGGGCACACCTGCTACCCGCGCTTCGATTATCGAAGGTTTGGTGTACGAAAATTATCTGCAGCGTGTCGGGCGGGAACTGCACCCCACCGCTAAGGCATTTTCATTGATTACGCTATTGCGTGGGCTGAAAGTGCCCGAACTCACATCACCTGAATTGACTGGTAACTGGGAATTCAAGTTGCGCCAGATTGAGCAGGGCAAGCTTAAGCGCAACTCTTTCATGGAAGAAATTGCTGACATGACCCGCCACATGGTGGAGCAAGCGAAGAGCCATCGTGGTGAAACCATAAGTGGAGATTTTTCCACGCTCAAATCTCCCTGCCCAAAATGTGGTGGCGTGGTGCAGGAAACCTACAAAAAATTTCAGTGTCAGAAATGTGATTTTGCATTATGGAAAATTCTTGCCGGGCGGCAATTTGAAACAATGGAAATGGAGACACTGATTACCAAACGTGAGATTGGTCCATTGCAAGGTTTTCGCAGCAAGATGGGGCGACTGTTCGATGCCAACATCAAGCTCACCGATGAGCTTGAAATGAAATTCGATTTTGGTGGCAACAGTGAAGAAGCGGCAGAGGAAGTCGATTTTTCCGGTCAGGAGATGCTGGGAAAATGTCCTCGTTGCGGCAGCAGAGTGTTTGACCATGGCATGAGCTATACCTGCGAGAAAGCTGTCGGCACAGTTCGTAGCTGCGATTTCAAGACCGGAAAAATAATCCTCAAGCGCCCCATTGAACGTGAACAAGTCGCCAAACTATTGCGCACGGGCAAAACCGACCTGCTGTCAAAATTTATTTCTAAAAAAGGCCGGCCATTTTCAGCCTATCTGGTAACGAACTCAGACGGGAAAGTAGGGTTTGAATTTGAACTGCGGCAGACAAAAATAGCAGCGGAAACAGAAATGAAGACGAAAACGACAAAACCTAAAGCCAGAGTGTTGCCCGTTAAAAAATCCGCCGCTCGCAACACCTGATACCGCAGCAGATTATACTGTGCCGGACGACGGACAAATCATCCCAATTGTTGGGTGCCCCCGGCTCCCTCTTATGGCCCGCAAACATCGGGTTCGGCATGAACCTTGGAGAGCCAATTGCCTGCTGTCTACCCTTGCCATGTTTTTCCACTCAGCATCAATCAATACTACAGTTTCGCGCCAAATATAGCGGGAAAGAAGAATCTTGCGAAGCCTCCCAGGATCCAGATAATGAGTACCAAACTTCCGACCACGGCGAGTCCCTCACCCAGCGTCGCCATGAGCGTTGTAGAGAGGCTATTGAATTCCTGATCCCCGGTTTCGTTGATCCGATGGCGTCGGCGCTGTCTTACCCAGAGATTCAGCCCGAAAACGACTGGAATAAGAGCAAGAGAAATCAATAAGTTATATGTTGTATCATCCATTAATCAGCCTCTTAATAAAATGTGGTTAAAAATGTTAACTACCATCTGGTGCTTTCCTCTACGCAACAGATAAGTTCAGCCGCTAGCTCAACATAACGAAGCAAAGGCAGGGTGACTGACTGGACTAATCTTATTGGGAACAAGCTTCGTGGCTTATCGTATTTTTTAGTATGGCTCGTATTCCCGAGTGCGTTCACTCTTCTGGCAAGCACGAGCGACAGAGCATTCTTTTTTGCATCCAATATCTCGATTAGCTGGTACGTAACGTCAGCGTGCGTCTAGTTGGATCCCATGCATGCAAACATGAACTCGCGGTCAATATGATACCACCCGGAAACGAGTTAGCGTGCTTACACACTGCAATAATATACAATACTACTGCGTAGTTGCTCACATATACCCATCCTCTGCCATGAATAATAAGCCCGGCCAGTTAGCATCCGTAGCGATTGCCGTGCGTCCGGTCACAAATTTTCGTGAGATGGGAATATTTATCGATCTTCCCTGGCACATCTATGCAGATGACCCGATGTGGGTGCCGCCATTACGTCTGGAACGACGGCTACATTTTTCCCGGTTTAATCCATTTTTCAAGCATGGAGAATGGCAAGCCTGGATCGCATACCGGAATAATCAGCCAGTGGGGAGGATCAGCGCGCAGATTGATCAACTTCACCGGCAACGCCATGGTGAGGATACCGGCCACTTTGGTTCGCTGGAATGTGTGGATGACACCGAAGTATGTGCAGCACTGATGCATGTCGCAGAAACATGGCTGGCTGCCCGGCATACCAAGTATGTCAGCGGACCATTTAATTTATCCATCAATCAGGAGTGTGGCATCCTGGTGGATGGCTTCGATACTCCGCCGATGGTGATGATGCCACACTCACCTAAATGGTATTGCCGCTTACTCGAAGAGCAGGGTTACCAACCAGTTAAGGATCTGCTTGCCTACTGGGTAGACGTAGATTTTGAGCCGCCTAGAGTGATGCGTGCCCTGATCGGAAAATTTTCTAAACATGTACGACTCAGAACGCTGCGGCTCAATAGCTTCAGTACAGAAATGGAAATACTGCGTGATATATTTAACGATGCCTGGTCAGAAAATTGGGGATTTGTTCCTTTTACCGAAGCTGAATTTGCCGAGCTAGGCAACAGCCTGCGTCTGCTTGTGCCGGAGTATTTTATCCAGATTGCCGAGGTCGATGGTGTCCCGGCAGCATTTATGGTGGGGTTACCCAATCTCAATGAGATTTTTGTCAAACTTAACGGAAGTTTATTTCCATTCGGCTGGCTTCGGCTTATCAGGTGGTTTAAAAGCCGTGCGGTTCGTACCGGTCGGATACCTCTGATGGGCGTGCGTAAGCAGTTTCAGAATACTCCCCTTGGTATGGCGCTGGCTTTTATGGTGATTGATGCACCTCGACAATCAGCGCTTGCTGCAGGGATCCGGGAAGTTGAAATGTCGTGGATACTTGAGGATAACAAAGCAATGCACGGAATTCTTGATCTCATTGGCAGCAGGCAGTATAAGCGTTACCGGATCTATGGCAAAACCCTGTTATCAGCACAGTAGGCAGGCAGAACCATATCGGGATTTGAATTTCAGATGAGGGCGCCTCTAGTAATTCGAAATTCTAAATAGGACAAGGCGGGAGCAGGAAATATAGGTGCGGCATATGGGTAATATGCAATTTCAATTTCAGTTCGAAAGTGAAACAAGGTGATGACGAATAAGCGCTGCAGATAGGACGGCCAGGCGCAAGTGAGGATATCAACGAAGTGTCACTGCTGAAATGGATTGGGAATAAGGAAACATTTTTTGTGAGCAATAAAGTATTGCGACGAAATCATAATGTTAGAGGTGGCCATGAGTCAAACGGATCGATTCAACGCCCTGGTACTGGCGGCAGATCGCACAGCGCACGACCCAGTCGCCAGCAAGGCGGGCACAGCTTGCAAGGCGATTGCTCCAGTTGGTGGAACACCCATGATCATTCGTGTACTGGATGCGCTGGAGGCGAGTGAGATGGTGGGAAAAATTATTGTATGTGGGCCACCCGCATCCGTGCTCCCTGACTGCCCGGAATTGCAGCAGCGAATAGAATGCGGGCGTGTTACCTGGCTGCCGAACCTGGATTCACCCAGCCGCAGCGCCAATAGCGGTCTGGCACACCTGGACCATGACGCACCGGTATTGTTGACAACAGCGGATCATGCGTTATTGACACCTGCGATCATCCGCTATTTTTTACGTGAATCCTGCATGATGGATAGTGATGCCACGGTGGGGGTGGTTAAGCATGCAGATGTCACAGCCGCATTCCCAGGCACCCGGCGTACTGTAATACGGTTGCGTGATGGGGGAGTTTGCGGCTGTAACCTCTATGCGTTTCTCAATCATCGTGGCCGTGACCTGGTTTCTTTCTGGCAACGGGCAGAAGATTTGCGCAAACGTCCTTGGCGCTTGATCGCGCAGGTTCTTGGCCCAGGAGCCGTTCTCTCCTATCTCATGGGGTTGTTGACACTCGACCATGCGCTGAGTGCTGTCTCGGCCAGAGTCGGTGTCAAGGTGCGAACCGTGACCCTGCCTTACCCGCAGGCGGGTGTCGATGTCGACAAGGTCGAGGATATGCTGCTTGTGGAGTCCATCCTGGCGAAAGCAGCGGCATCTTCCCATGACAACAGCGAATTCACGCAGAGGCAATGACGAACGAACGCTGCAGACAGCACATCCTCCAAGGGAATTTCGTTCGGGGAAAATAGTGCAGGAAGGCACGAGTGAGGATGTCAACGAAGTCATCACTGATGAAATGAAATTGGAATAAAGAAGCATTTTTTTAGACAACAAAGTACTGTGATGAAATCCGGATTATTAGAGATGCCAGCAGCATGATCCATCTACGTGGATGGCAAGGGAAAATTAGTGAAAATAATAGAACGATACATCACACGTGAGTTGTTGATACCGTTTACGGTGATTGTCGTGATCCTGGCTGGACTGTACGCAAGCTATATCAGCGGCCGCTTTCTGGCGGGGGCGGTGACAGAGTCGCTTGGCGTTATTGCCATGCTCAGACTGGTGTTGCTGAAGACTCTGATTTCCCTCGATGTGCTGATGCAGCTTGCTCTTTATGTTGCCATAATCATTGGTCTTGGCCGGTTGCACCGGGATCAGGAAATTAATGTGTTACGTTCCGCAGGCGTCAGCGACCGCCGCATAATTTATGCTGTACTAATGGTTGCCATTCCCATTGGGATCATCATTGGTCTACTTTCCATCTTTGTACGTCCCTGGGCCTACCAAGAAAATTTTGCTATGAATGTACAGGCAGAGGCCGAGTTAAATACGGATCGATTCCAAGCCGGACGATTTTATGGAAGTGAAGGTAGCGGCAGAGTGATTTATATCCAGACCAAGGATGACTCTGGCAAGCAGATGAAAAATATATTCCATTACATCAACAAGGGTGACAGCAGCGAGATCATCGTGGCCAAGGAAGCTAGCCAGCAGCCATTTCTACTCGGGCAGCGATCCCAAATTCACTTATTCGACGGTTTTGCCTACAGTCTCATGCATTCCACAACGAAAGACACCGTTGCCCAGTTCGAGAAATTGGTGTATTTCACTGATAAAGGCGATACAGTAGGCTATGCACGTAAGGCGGCTACAACCTCGTTTCTAGCGGGATCGGAGCAGCCACGCGACATTGCCGAACTTCAATGGCGGTTTTCACGTCCCATCGGAACGGTTCTGCTAGCGCTGATTGCCATATCATTCACTCGCGCTTCACCTCGCCAGGACAAGAGCGAGATGCACCTTTTTGCCGCAGCCATGGTTTTTGCGATGTATTATATCCTGAGTGGATTAGCCCAGACATGGGTAGAACAGGGCATCGTAAGCAGCCTACCCGGTGTCTGGTGGCTGTATGTACTGATGTTCATTGCCGCACTCAGTTTGTTGTTATCCAATCGTCAACAGAGAATGCTTCTGCGTCGATGACAATAATCAATCGTTATCTTGCATGGCAGGTGTTCATCGGCCTGGCTGTTGCTACCGCGATAATTTTACCGGCATTTGCTTTTCTCGATTTGTTGGATCAACTAGGCGATGTAGGCAATGGAACCTATCGTGTGCAAGATGCATTCCTGCATACGGCGTTGCTACTACCGCGCAGATTTATTCAGCTTTCACCATTCATCGCATTGTTGGGAAATGTATTCGCATTGGGACGGTTGGCGGTTAACCTGGAACTGACCGCGTTACGGGTAGCGGGGCTTTCCCCTACCCGTATCAGCTTGGCCCCACTCGGTGTTGGACTGATCCTGTTATTATTCATTGCTGTACTAGAGCAATTTATTGCGCCACATTTTCAGCAGAAAGCCATCTCGCATCAAGCCACTGCTCTTGGGAAGACTGCAGAGCTTGGCAAGAATCTTGGTATCTGGACCCGGGATGAGCAGAATATATTACGCATCGGTGAAATGCAGGGTACCAAGAGGGCAGCGAATATTGAGTTAATGCATTTTGATGAGAATGGCTTTTTGCTGACCTACACCCATGCCAAGTATGCCAATGTTATTAGTGACAGTCTCTGGGAGCTGCATGATGTCGTCACCAAGACATTTACCGGGGAGCGGATTGAGTCGGCAAATGCAAGCTCGATGAACTGGAAATCATTTGTGAATCCGGGCGATATTTCAACCCTGACCAAGTCGCCGGAGAGCCTCTCACCGACTGAGCTATTTCAGCATGTACGTTTTCTGCGTGCCACGGGTCAGGAGGCAGATGCCTATGCACTGGCTTTGTGGCGCAAGGTGGGGGGAGCATTGACAACCATTGCGATGTTGCTATTTTCCATACCCTTTGTTCTCGGCTCGGCACGCGCAGGTCTGGGTAAAAAAGTAGTACTCGCTGCCTTGCTCGGTGTGGGTGTCTATCTGTTTGATCAGGTGATCGCAAATGCTGGTTTGCTGTTGCATCTCAACCCGTTACTGACCGCACTTCTCCCTGGATTGGCGCTAATTACCTCGGCTAGTCTCTGGTTGCGACGGGTTTTTTAGAGCATCTCCGCATAAACTCTACGTGGTTACAATGGCAGTTTGGTCATGCTCCATTCGCCGGTCTAATATCTGTTTTTCACCGTTATTTTACCCTATGGCTGGCGATTGGCTGTCAATTGGCTGTCAACGCTAAATAGAAATGTCCGCTTTTCTGCAAAATAGAAATGTCCGCTTTTCCTGATTTTCTTTGCTACGGTGCTGCTCGCTGCCCGTCGTTGGCGGACTTGCCGACAGGCATGTTTCTCCAGGGATGATTGGCTGCAGGCT
>CAMDAX010000028.1 GCA_945888885.1 Nitrosovibrio sp. Nv4
GTGGAATTGAGACCGTTGTCACGTATCAGAAAAATAGCGGGCGCGAACTTGCACCGCAACTGGGTGATGATTCCGCATGTCACCCAGTTCGACGAAGCTGATATCACTGACTTGGAAGCTCTGCGCAAGCAATCCAATGAGACCGCAAAAAAAGATGGGATCAAAATCACACTGCTGGCATTCCTGATGCAGGCTACAGTAGCGGCACTGAAGAAATTCCCCGAATTCAACGCTTCGCTCGACAGCACCGGCGATGAAATAAATCTGGTGATCAAGAACTACTTTCACCTTGGCTTTGCTGCAGATACGCCTCATGGCCTGATGGTGCCAGTGATCCGTGACGTGGATCAGAAAGGCGTGATTGCCATTGCCGGGGAATTGGGCCATCTCTCTGCCCTCGCCCGCGAAAGTGGGCTGAAGCCTGCTGAAATGCAGGGTGCCAGCTTCACCATTTCCAGTCTGGGTGGCATCGGCGGCACTGCCTTTACACCCATCATCAATGCACCGGAAGTCGCTATTCTTGGCATTTCCCGCGCCAGCATAAAACCGGTCTATCGCGATGATCAATTCATCCCGCGTCTGATGCTGCCGTTATCTTTATCCTATGATCATCGCGTAATCGATGGCGCCTCCGCTGCACGCTTCACCTCTTACCTGGCCACAGTGCTAGCCGACATGCGCCAGATGGTAATGTGAGAAATGGATATCGTCGCAACGATACGAAAACAGAAAGATTGTCGGAAATTTTCTCCGCGTCAGTACACTCCGATACTCCCGTAGACGATGTCTAAGTTCGAATCTTCTTTCATCGGCATTCTCGGCGGTACCTTCGATCCCATCCATTACGGTCACTTACGCATCGCTGAGGAAATTGTCGAAGCAGTCGGCCTGCGCGAGATGCACTTTGTGCCTGCCGGAAGGCCGTGTTTGCGCTACACTCCCATGGCATCGCCGCAACATCGTACAGCGATGGTGCGCGCCGCCATCCAGAACAACCCCGGATTTATTCTGGATGAACGCGAAACCCGTCGCTCTGGACCCAGTTACAGCGTAGAGTCGCTGCGCGAATTCAAGCAGGAAATGGGAAAAAACATTACTCTGTGTTTCGTCATGGGCGCAGATGCTTTCATAAAACTTACCGAATGGCATAGCTGGCGCGAGCTGTTCAGGCTATGCCATGTCATCATTGCTGCTCGCCCTGGTCATGCGCTTGCAACGAGCCATGATATCTTGCCGCAAGAATTAAGAGAGGAATGCGCACAGCGCTGGGTATCCAACGCAAGCAGCCTTGAATGTACGTCCAGCGGATTGATTTTTGTCGCGCCGACAACTCTGCTGGATATTTCCGCGACCACCATCCGTGTACGTATTAGCGCCAAACGTAGCGTGCGCTATTTGCTTCCCGACACGGTTCTCGATTATATTGAAACGAATCACTTATATTCAGGAGAAGAATGAAGCTCGATAAACTGGTAACCATTATTGTTGCTGCGCTGGAAGATATCAAAGCGCATGATATCAGGGTGCTGAATGTAGCTGGCATAACTACCTTATTTGATCGCATGATTATTGCCAGTGCGGATTCCAGCCGCCAGACCGTGGCGCTGGCAAACAACGTGCAGGGAAAAGTCAGGGCTGGCGGTGGTGCGGTATTCGGCATGGAAGGTGAGGAGACTGGCGAGTGGGTGCTGGTAGATCTGGGTGATGTGCTGGTACACGTGATGCAAACCAGTACGCGCATCCATTATAATCTGGAGGATTTGTGGGCGGGCGCAGATACGGTGGATGTGAAAGTGAAAGTGAAAGCAAAAATGAAGGTGAAGGCAAAGGCAGAAGCGAAGACGAAGGTGAAAAAGGTTGCTGGCGGCGCGGCCAAGGTCAAGAGCAAGGCCGCTGTAAAGCCACGCAAGACCCCACTTAAACCGGCTACTACCGCCACAAGAACTAAATCCAAGCTGCCTGAGCCATTGTAAACATGAAATTCCTCATCCTGGCGGTTGGCAATAAAATGCCGGGGTGGATAGAAACCGGTTTTATTGAATACGCCAAACGCATGCCGCATGAGGCAAGCATTGAGTTACTGGAAATCAAACCGGAAAAGCGCGGCGGCGGTAAAAAAGTAGAGCAACTGCTGACTGCTGAAGGGACGCGCATACTGACAGCACTCCCACCCAAATGCCGGACCGTGGCGATGGATGAGCGTGGCAAGCAATGGACCACAGTCAAACTGGCTGAGTCTATCAGCGGATGGATGAAAGATGGCGGCGATACCGCATTCATCATCGGCGGTGCAGATGGACTTGATACCAACATCAAGAATTCAGCGAACGAACTATTGGCATTGTCTGCTCTAACACTGCCGCACGGTTTGGCACGAGTACTGCTGGCAGAACAGTTGTACCGTGCAGTGTCAATCATCAAACAACACCCTTATCACCGGAAATGACATTCAGGTACATCCAGTAACTCTACGGACGCACCCTATGAGTTTAGTATCCCAACACAGGTGTTTCATGAACTTGCATGATCCTGGATCCGTCAGTTGGACGCTCGGTTTTTAATTTAATTTCTTGCAGTATTTGGCCCTCACCTTCTGGGTGAATTCACTACGGATTTAGGATGATCCAACCAAAAAACCGCATCTACCTGTCATCCCGCAGCCTTCGCCGACAGGAGCTATTGAAGCAGATCGGGGGTAAATTTCGAATTGCTGTTGCTGCGCGAGATCCTGCCCCGTGGAGCCGATATAGATGAAACGCCACTACCAGATGAATTGCCGGCGGACTATGCCTGCCGCATCGCCAGAACAAAGGCTGAGACGGGATGGACTCAGCTTATACAGCGCAGGACTCCGCTCCTGCCAGTACTCGCAGCGGACACAGTAGTGTCGCTGGAAGGACGTATTTTTGGCAAGCCAGAAAACTCGGCACATGCAGAAGAAATGCTGACTATGCTTTCCAGCCGGACTCATCAGGTGCTGACTGCAATAGCGATGGCTGAACTCGATAGAGTACGGGTGCACCTCTCCATCACTTCGGTGAAATTTCGTGATATCAGTAAGCACGAAATCCGTACTTACCTGGCTAATAATGAAATGCACGACAAAGCCGGCGCCTACGCAATTCAAGGAGTGGCGGCTGTTTTCATAGCAAATATTTCTGGCAGTTATAGCGGGGTAATGGGGTTGCCGCTGTTTGAAACAGCACAACTGCTGAAGGAATTCGGTGTGGAAATATTGTTTGCGGACAACAAAGTATCGTGACGAACCCGAATTTTTAGAGACGCCATTTATTTATGAGCAGCGAAATACTTGTCAATATCACCCCGCAAGAAACCCGTGTTGCGGTGATGGAGCAAGGTGTGGTGCAGGAATTGCACATAGAGCGCACCGGTAGCAGCGGCATTGTCGGCAATATCTACAGTGGCCGTGTCAGCCGGGTACTTCCTGGCATGCAATCAGCTTTCATAGACATCGGTCTTGATCGTGCTGCATTCCTGCACGTGGCTGATATTTGGAGGCTACGTCAGAACGGGGATACCGACAAACCTATCGAAAGACTGCTGCATGAAGGCGAGAGTATTCTGGTCCAGGTTATTAAAGACGCCACCGGCACCAAGGGTGCGCGCTTGTCCACCCAGATCAGCATTGCCGGACGGCTACTGGTTTATCTTCCACAGGAATCTCATATCGGGATTTCCCAACGTATCGAAAATGAGGCCGAGCGTGAACTGCTACGGGAAAAGCTGCAGCATCTGTTATCCGCTGATGAGAAGGGGGGCTATATCATTCGCACCATGGCGGAAACCGCCAGTGAATACGATTTGCAGACAGATATAGCTTATCTGCATAAGCTGTGGCACAGCATTTGGAAAAAATCTTCCGCTTCCACACCTACGCTGCTCTATCAGGACCTGACTCTTGGTCACCGCGTGCTGCGCGATTTTGTGGACGACGACACAGTACGTATTCTGGTGGACTCGCGTGAAACTTTTCAGAAAATGTTTGCATTTGCCCAAGCCTATATGGTCAATGTAATGGGGCGAGTAAATCACTATGCCGGAGAGCGCCCATTATTTGACCTGTATCGGGTGGAAGATGAAATTGAAAAATCTCTGGCAAGGCGGGTAAATTTAAAATCTGGTGGCTACCTCATTGTCGATCAGACCGAAGCACTCACCACCGTGGATGTCAATACCGGAGGATTCATTGGCATACGTAGCTTCGACGACACTATTTTCAAAACCAACCTGGAAGCAGCGCAAGTAATTGCGCGCCAGTTGCGCCTGAGAAATTTGGGCGGCATCATTATTATCGACTTTATCGACATGGAAAATGGTGAGCACAGGAATGCTGTGCTCACCGAATTCAAAAAAGCGCTGCTCAGAGATCGAACGCGCATGACTGTAAGTGGTTTCACTGCGCTGGGACTGATAGAGATGACGCGCAAGCGCACCCGAGAGAGCCTTGCTCACATCCTGTGCGAATCCTGCCCTACCTGCCAGGGGCGCGGCGAGGTCAGAACTGCACAAACAATGTGTTATGAAATCCTGCGTGAATTGCTGCGCGAATCCCGTCAATTCGACGCCCGTGAATTTCGCATTCTCGCCTCGCAACAAGTAATTGATTTATTCCTCGACGAGGAATCTCAAAGCCTGGCACAGTTGGGCGACTTCATTGCCAAACCCATTAGTCTGCAAGTGGAAGCGGCTTATACTCAAGAACAGTATGATGTGATTTTGATGTGACTCCGATTACATTTCAGTAACCGTGTAATCCGCCCGGTAGCGAACTCACCCAAAAGATGAGCATCAAACATTACAAAAAGTTTCTGTAAATCGTGTTGTTAAACTGAAATAAGCGGACACGGCACGGCGAGAAACCGCAGATGCGCCGCAGGGCACGACCTATCATCAGACGCTCGATCAAACCTCGTATCGTGGTCAGTCCCAATACTGACTTGGCCACGAAAGCATTTGCCAGTCCAAGATAGATGAAAAGGTGCGGGTTAATTTGACCCTGGCGCCTCTATTGCTCAAAGCTTCCCGAATAAATCGTCGAGTGGGTTCCTCGCTACAGCTACCCTTCCACCACTCCATCCAGTCCCAGCGCCAGAATCGCCGCATCGCGGGTCAGCAGCGTCAGCCTTTCATCGTATGCCTGTGCGATGAGCAGCCGATCGAATGGATCGGCGTGTAAGCAAGTCAGGCTGCGCACCGCTTCAATGTGGCGCGACAGGATGGGTAACAGCACGAAACCTTGCGCTTCCAGTTGTTCTTCCAGCGAACCTTCCGGTAAGGGCAATTTACCCTTGGCGTTCTTTAGCACCATCTCCCACAGGCTGGCGGCACTCACGACGATGTCGGATTTTGCGATGATGCGTTGTGTGGCTTTGCCCAAACGCGCATCTCCCGTCATCCACCAATAGATCAGGTGGGTGTCGAGCAGGTGTCGCTTCACGGCAAGCCGCCGCCAGTGAGTTCATCAGCGAGAGCCGCATTGGTTTTTGGCGAGTCCCAATCGGCCTCTGCCTTTGGCAGCCCTGCCCATGCGCCGGGCTTGCGCGCGAAATCCTGCGCGCCGATTTTGACCAGCCTGACGACCGGCACGCCCTTGTTTGCGATTACAACATCCTCTCCCTCCAACGCGGCTTGCACGAGTTTTGAGAGTTGGCTTTTTGCTTCAAGCATATTGCATTGCATGATTAACTCCTGAGAGAAGTTGCTACGGTGCGTATAGTTTACACATGCTAGCCAAGTTAGCCAATACACCATATTTGCGTGGAGAAATATCCGGGTTTCCAAAACTGATCTTCTTCATTTCCACCGCTGGAGCCTGAGATAATATCGAGTCATTATTTACATCACACGTCAATCATAGACCCCGAAATTTGCGGGAGAGAGTTGTTGCTGCTAGTGCCGTTGCGGGCGTTGCCAGCCGCATTGACGACGGGCTCATGTTTGCCATGCCCAAGGTACGCGGACATCTCAGCTTGCAAGGCTCGTTCTACAACGGTTTTGGTGAGTTGCTTGAGCAAGCCGTGTTCGCCAATCAGGTCTTCGGGTTTCTGATAGTCGGCCAGCAATTGGTCGATCAGATCCGGCGATGGTGCTTTTTGTGCTGCGGTCATGTTCACTCCTTTTCAAAGTTAGGCAGTTTCCTGCCAAATGACCGTTTACACAAAATTTCTTACACCCCCCAAAACTGGCGCCGTATCCGTATTTACAAATTACCCGGCGAATCGCACCGCCTACCATGCTGTTGCAGCGCCCATTGCACGTGCTCGCGCACCAGCGCCGAAGCATCATCGCGCCGCGCCTGCAATGCACCAGTCACCGCTGCGGACGATGGCGCGTTGCCCAGCCCGACTGCCAGATTGCGCAACCACTGCTCATGGCCGATGCGGCGGATCGGGCTGCCGGCAAGGGTGGTGTCGAACTGCTCTTTGCTCCAGCCGAACAGTTCGACCAGAGAGACATCATCCAGGCCGTTACGCACGGCGAAATCGTCTTCACCAGTGATTGCGGCAAACTTGTTCCAGGGGCAGATCAACTGGCAATCATCGCAGCCGTACACCCGATTGCCGATCAGAGGGCGCAGCGTTTCCGGGATGCTGCCCTTATGTTCGATGGTAAGATAGGAAATGCAGCGTCTTGCATCCAGCCGATAGGGTGCGATAATGGCTTGGGTCGGGCAGATCGCAATGCATTTGCTGCAACTGCCGCAATAGTCACCAACGGCGCGATCCACTGGCAGCGGCAGATCGGTATACACCTCGCCGAGAAAAAACATTGACCCCGCTTCGCGTGAAAGCAGCAGCGTATGCTTACCGCGCCAGCCAAGGCCGGATTTCTGCGCCCACTCCACCTCCATCACCGGTGCGCTGTCCGTGAACACGCGGTAATTGAAAGGTCCCACCTCCACAGCGATTTTATCGGCAAGTTTCTGCAAACGCGTGCGTAACACCTTGTGGTAATCGCGCCCCAGTGCGTAGCGGGAAATAAATGCCCTGGTGCCATCCTGCATCACCTCCCAGCTATCTTTCGCTGCAGGCGGTGTATTATTCATGCGCACCGAGATCACGCGTAGCGTGCCGGGCACGAGTTCCGCCGGGCGAGTGCGGCGGCTGCCGTGTTTTGCCATATAATCCATCTGGCCGTGGTGGCCCTGGTTGAGCCACTCGAGCAGACCCGCTTCGGCCTGCGACATATCGGCAGCGGCATCGGCAATACGGATATCCTGAAAGCCGAGCTCTCTGCCCCATGCTTTGATGGCAACAGTCAGCGCTACGAAATCTTGTGGCGAATTTTTGGAAATACTTTCTTGCATAGTTCTCATCATACCGACTCTGCTGCGATACATCATCTTGCCGATGAAGCTGCAACGCTGGCGTTTGGCGCAGAGATCGCGGCAATATTGCATCCCGGCCTGATCATTTTTCTGTGCGGCAATCTTGGTGCCGGCAAAACGACGCTGGCACGCGGCATCTTGTGTGGCCTGGGTTATCAGGGAAAAGTAAAAAGTCCTACGTATAATTTGGTTGAACTTTACAAAATTTCTAGGTTATACTTGTATCACTTTGATTTCTATCGTTTCAATGATCCGACTGAATGGGAGGACGCAGGTTTCCGCGAATATTTCAACGCGGATTCAGTCTGCATGGTGGAATGGCCGGAAAAAACAGGCGGACTGTTACCCACAGCGGATTTACAGGTTCTTCTCAGTATCACCGAAACAGGCCGCAACGTTGAAATTCAAGCGGGCACGGAGGCAGGCAGACAGTGTTTGAAACATTGGCGAACTCCAGCACACCCCTGATCACGGCAGCACCTACTCGCCGCAATCCCTCATTTTTTTCAACATTTTTCACATTCTTGTCGCTAACGGGGGCATTGCTGTTTTTGTCTGGCAATGCCGTTGCCGATACCATTATCAGCGCTACTCGCGTCTGGCCAGCAGCGGAGTACACCCGCATTACGCTGGAATCAGCCACACCGATTCAATATTCCCTTAGCATGCTGAAGAACCCGGATCGTGCGGTGATTGATTTGGAAAACGTCACGCTCACTTCGGAACTGGAAAATCTGCCGGGCAAAATCAACGCTGCCGATCCTTATATCCGCGCGCTGCGTATCGGCCGCTTCAAGCCGGGCGTGCTGCGATTGGTGCTGGATCTCAAAACCGAAGTCATGCCACAGGCATTCGAACTCAAGCCTGTGGCCAGTTACGGCTACCGGCTGGTCTTGGATATTTACCCGGCCATCCCGTTCGATCCATTGATGGCACTGCTAAACGAGAATGCGACGATAACGGCACAGGCTGGTGACAGCGCTGATACCAACCCCGATGTAAAAACCCCAGACACAGCTGGCAGAGGCAGTGAGACCTCCAGAAAGACCAGACCCGAAGTAAGGCGGCTTGTTACCATTGCCATTGACCCGGGCCACGGCGGCGAGGATCCCGGTGCAATAAGTCGCAGCGGTACGCAGGAGAAAGATATCACGTTGGCTATTGCCAGAAAACTCAAAGCCAAGATAGATAAAGAACCAAATATGCGAGCAGCATTGACACGGGACGGAGATTATTTCATATCGCTGCCAATGCGCCTGGTCAAAGCGCGACAGTTAAACGCAGACCTGTTCGTGTCGGTTCACGCCGATGCTTTCATCAAGCCGCATGCACGCGGCTCGTCGGTGTTTGCACTGTCCGAGCAAGGCGCAACTTCTGCTGCGGCCCGCTGGCTGGCGAAAAAGGAAAATGACGCTGATCTGATCGGCGGAGTTAATCTTGACGTTAAAGACCACTATCTCAAGAAAACTCTGCTGGATTTGTCGCAGACCGCAACTATCAGTGACAGTCTCAAGCTCGGTCGGGAAGTGCTCGCCGAAATCGGCGATATCAACCATCTGCATAAAAACGATGTGGAGCAGGCAGGATTTGCCGTACTCAAATCCCCCGATATTCCTTCAATCCTGGTGGAAACCGCCTTCATCAGTAACCCCGACGAAGAGAAGAGACTGAAAGATACCGCCTATCAGGACAAAATGGCCGAAGCGATGCTCGCTGGTATCAAGCGTTATTTTGCCAACAACCCACCACTGGCACGTTCAAAAATGGTGTGGTTGGAATAAACTTTTCCCCGCTGCTTGCAAATTCCAGCACGCTTTCTACAAGGGCTTATTCCGAGGTTCCCTAGCCGTAGCACTGCTTCTGCGCCATAATCACCCGGTTTCTATGGTGCTCATGTGGAAACCCAATCGGCCTTGGCGACGTTCCTCAAAGTAACGTTTTAATGGTTCGCGGATGACACGGAAAGCCAGCGTGTCCCAGGGAATTTCCGTTTCATCAAAAAGTTGTACCTCCAGGCTTTCGATTCCCGGTTTGAAATCCAGATCCAGTAGCTGCGCCCGAAACAGTATGTGCACCTGGTTGATATCGGGCAGATTGTAAATGGCATAGAGGGCACCCATTTTCACCCGGGCGTTGGCCTCTTCCAGAGTTTCGCGCGCAGCGGCCTGAACCAGGGTTTCAGCATTTTCCATAAATCCAGCCGGTAAGGTCCACAAGCCGGAGCGCGGTTCGATAGCACGACGGCATAACAATATCTTGCCTTCCCACTCAGGGATGCAACCCACCACCATCTTGGGATTCTGATAATGAATGACGCCACATGCGGGACAGATATAACGTGGCAGCGTGTCACCGGCAGGGACACGCAGTTCCACCGGGGTGCCGCAATTGCTGCAATATTTCATAAGAACACCTTGGTTTGATGGGCTGCATGCAACGCTGGCTGGATGACAAATGCGTGCTTATTTTAACATGCAGATGAATACGCTAGCGGGCAACAGTGACTCCGACGCCGTACAGTGCCCGCAAATAGAGGCATATTCTGCTATGATAATAAGCTGTTAGCGCAGGCCAACAACAGAATTCACCCGGCCCCTCCTCATAAAATCCACATGAAACTCGCCATTGCCCAAATCAACTGCACGGTCGGTGACCTTGCTGGCAATACTGCAAAAATTCTTGAATTTGCCGGTCGCGCAAGAGACTTGGGCGCCGCATTGGTCATCACGCCAGAACTGGCGCTATCCGGCTATCCGCCTGAAGATCTGCTGCTGCGCGAAGGGTTTCATCGAGCGTGTAAAAATGCGCTCGCAAACCTTGCCAAACAGATAAAAGGTATCACGCTGCTGGTGGGTCATCCTCACCTCGTTGACGACAGGCTTTACAACGCTGCTTCAGTGATACGCGACGGTCGGGTCATTGCCACCTATCATAAGAGCAGATTGCCAAATTACACCGTATTCGATGAGCAGCGCTATTTCAAATCTGGTACCGATTCTTGTGTTTTTGATCTGGAAGGTACGAAATTCGGGATCAATATTTGTGCCGATATTTGGGAACAAGGTACGGCTACCCGCGCCAGGGAGGCAGGGGCTGATGTGCTGCTGGTGCTGAATGCCTCGCCCTATCATATGGATAAGCAGACCTTGCGTCATCGGTTGATACGCCAGCGCATCAGCGAAACGGGTATCGCCATCATCTATGCCAACCTGGTAGGCGGGCAGGATGAGCTGGTGTTCGACGGCGCTTCGTTTGCCATGAATAATAAGGGTGTGTTGACTCATCAGTTCGATCAGTTCACTGAAACCCTTGGGCTGATTGAGTTGCAACACAACATGCCGATACCAGAGAAGATCCCGCCGCGACAGATTCTGCAGGCAAGCATCTATCAGGCACTGTGCCTCGGGGTGAGGGATTATGTCGGCAAGAATGAATTCCCCGGCGCATTGCTGGGGCTATCCGGTGGGGTTGACTCGGCGTTAACGCTGGTGATTGCGGTGGATGCGCTGGGTGCTGACAAAGTACGGGCGATAATGATGCCGTCGCAATACACCGCCGATATCAGCCGACAGGACGCGCGCGTAATAGCCGAGACACTGGGCGTGAATTACAGTGAACTTGCTATCAAACCGATATTCGACCAGCTGCTGGGTACGCTGGCTGATGAATTCAAGGGTTTACCAACAACCGAAACTGCGGACACCACCGAAGAAAACCTGCAGGCGCGTATACGCGGCACCCTGCTAATGGCGTTATCAAACAAATACGGCTCGATCGTACTCACTACCGGCAACAAGTCCGAAATGGCGGTGGGCTACTGCACACTATATGGCGACATGGCCGGCGGCTTCGCAGTATTAAAAGATATCAGCAAAACTATGGTGTACCAACTTTGCCATTACCGCAATAGCTTGGGAAGAGTGATCCCGGAACGCGTTATCCAGCGCGCGCCTTCCGCTGAATTACGCCCCAACCAGACCGATCAGGATAACCTGCCGCCTTATGCGGTGCTCGACGCCATCATCGAAGCTTATATGGAACATGATTTGTCGTTGCATGAAATTATTCGTATGGACTTCACCGAAGCTGATGTGCGGCGCGTGGTGCATCTTATTTGCGTGAGCGAATACAAGCGCCGCCAGTCCCCAGTCGGCATCCGTATCACCCAGCGTGGCTTCGGCAAGGATTGGCGCTATCCGATTACCTCAAAATATCGAGACGAATTTTAACCCAAGCGTTGCGGCGTCGAATAACCAGGTTTCCCATACTTTGCTTACCCGTGTGACATGCTCGGTTCGCGCGCCATGCGGGTTATTATTACAGAGGGCTTTGTTATTTCGGATCAAGTTAGCGCACTGCTCATTTCAGGAATGCACAAGGCTGCAAAATAAATTCGGCGGATTACTTGAGAGTTCACCCCATTAAAGGGTAGAATGTTGGCCTTTCGCATCAGGCATTTATTGGAGAATAGGTATGCCAGTCACAACGGATCAGAAAGCGCAGGTAGTACACGATTATCAAAGAGCTGCTGGAGATACGGGTTCACCTGAGGTACAGGTAGCATTGCTAACTGCTCGCATCAATGAATTGTCCGGTCATTTCAAAGCTCATGTCAAGGATCATCACTCCCGCCGTGGCTTGTTGCGCATGGTGAATCGTCGTCGCAAATTGCTCGATTATCTTAAGCGTAAAAGCGATGACAGCTATCGCACGTTGATCAGCCGCTTGGGCCTTCGAAAATAGGTATTTGCCACCTCTAATCGAGATGGTGATGAGCAATGATGCAAATCCTGTATTGCATGGGACAACCGGGCATGGAACCGAAGTGCTTTCATAGAAAAAAGGACAGTTAATTGAAACCCATCAAGAAAAGTATCGTCTACGGACGTCATCAGCTAACGCTGGAAACCGGTGAAATTGCAAGACAAGCGCATGGTGCGGTGATGGTTACGATGGACGACACCGTGGTGCTGGTCACCGTGGTGGGCGCAAAAAATTCCAAGCCAGGGCAGGATTTTTTCCCTCTGACCGTAGATTATCAAGAACGAACTTATGCTGCCGGCAAAATACCCGGTAGCTTCTTTAAGCGCGAAGGTCGCCCCTCCGAGAAAGAGATACTCACCTCCCGCCTGATAGACCGTCCCATCCGCCCTCTGTTTCCCGATAGTTTTTACAATGAAGTACAAATCGTTGCTACGGTTTTATCGTCCGACAGCGAAGTGGATTCGGATATTCCTGCATTGATTGGAGCCTCCGCCGCGCTGGTACTTTCCGGCATTCCCTTTGGCGGCCCTATCGGTGCTGCCCGTGTCGGCTATATTGACGGTGAATACGTACTAAATCCTACCACGACCGAACTGAAACAAGCCCAGTTGAATCTGGTAGTGGCGGGCACACAACACGCTGTACTGATGGTTGAATCCGAAGCGATGGAGCTGTCGGAAGACGTGATGCTGGGCGCTATCATGTATGGTCATCAGCAAATGCAGGTAGTAATCGATGCTATCAACGAATTGGCCGATGATGCTGGTGTTACCGCGTGGGACTGGACACCGGCGCAAAGAGATGCCACTCTGGCTGACACAATCGCCAAGCTGGCGGAAGCGGATTTGCGCGCTGCATTCCAGTTAAAACAAAAACAGGCTCGCTCCGAGACAATAGATAAAATCTGGCAACGGGTTTTTGCCGAGGCCGGTGTCGGCACGGAAAGTGGTCCAGATGCGCAGGCGGTCAAGGAAGCCTGCTTTGCCCTCGAATCGAAAATCGTGCGTTCCCAGATTCTCGATGGTGAGCCACGCAGAGCTGGGCGTGATACTCGCACCGTGCGACCCATTACCATCCGCAACGGTGTATTGCCGCGTACTCATGGTTCCGCCCTGTTCACCCGTGGTGAAACCCAAGCGCTGGTAACCGCCACTCTGGGCACGGGACGCGACGAACAAAGAATTGATGCGCTGCAAGGAGATTATACGGATCGTTTCATGCTCCATTACAACATGCCACCTTACGCTACTGGAGAAACTGGTCGGGTAGGGACACCCAAGCGCCGTGAGATTGGTCATGGGCGTCTTGCCAAGCGCGCGCTAATTGCGGTATTGCCTTCCGCTGAAGAGTTTGGCTATTCGTTACGGGTCGTGTCTGAGATCACTGAATCCAATGGCTCCAGCTCCATGGCATCGGTTTGTGGCGGGTGTCTTGCATTAATGGATGCCGGCGTGCCACTGAAGGCGCACGTGGCTGGCATTGCCATGGGATTGATCAAAGAGGGTAACCGTTTTGCGGTACTGACCGATATCCTTGGCGACGAAGATCACTTGGGTGACATGGATTTCAAAGTTGCTGGCACCGTATCTGGTATCACCGCTCTGCAAATGGATATAAAGATTCAGGGTATCACCAGAGAAATCATGCACGCCGCGCTGGTGCAGGCTAAAGAAGGGCGCATGCACATTTTGGGGCTTATGCAGCAAGCATTGCCTTCAACCCGCGAGGAAATTTCCGAACATGCCCCGCGCATCATCAAAATCAAGATCAACCCCGAAAAGATTCGCGATGTTATTGGTAAGGGTGGCGCAGTGATTCGTGCACTGACCGAAGAAACCGGCACTACGATTGATATCGCTGACGATGGCACTGTCATGATAGCCTGTGTTAGCGCTGAGGGGGGCGAACTGGCACGGAAGCGGATCGAGGATATTACTGCCGAGGTAGAAGTTGGCAGAGTATATGACGGTACTGTACTAAAACTTCTGGATTTTGGTGCAATTGTCAGCATTCTGCCCGGTAAGGATGGTTTGTTGCATATCTCTCAGATTGCCAATGAGCGGGTTAACAATGTCGCCGATCACCTCAAGGAAGGTCAAGCAGTGCGTGTTAAAGTGCTGGAAGCTGACGAAAAGGGACGGCTACGCCTCAGTATGAAAGCGGTTACTGTGGAAGTCATCAATGCTGGCGATGCCTCATAGCAAATAATTCCAATTCCATCTCATCAGTGACACTTCGTTGATATCGCCTCGTTTCACTTTCAAATTGGAATAGCATATCATTTATATATGTCTGGAAAAGGCCCCGTATCGCAAGATACGGGGCCTTTCGTTTTGTAAAGCAGGCGTAGAAATGAGCAGTCATTCCAATTCCAATTCTAATTTCATTCCTATTTCATTGGTGCTACTTCGTCGATATCCTCACTTGCACCTGGCCGTACTATTCACCCCGAAGGAAGTCCCCGTAGGAGGTATACTGTCTGCAGAGTTGATCCGTCAACCTCATTGTGCTTTCGAACTGAAATTGGAATCAGAGCTTCATTTGGCCATTTGCTTTTCTCTTATCTCATCGAGGGTCTTGCAATCTATGCAAAGGATGGCGGTGGGGCGAGCTTCCAGCCGTTTCATGCCGATTTCAATACCGCAACTATCGCAATAACCGTAATCCCCGCTATCTATTTTGGCGATGGTCTCTTCAATTTTTTTGATGAGCTTACGTTCACGGTCGCGATTACGTAGTTCCAGCGCCATATCAGACTCCTGGCTGGCGCGGTCATTGGGGTCGGCGAAAATCGTAGCCTCATCCTGCATGGTGTGGACTGTACGATCTATATCCTGTCCCAGCTCAATTTTCATACCTTCCAGTATCTTGCGGAAATGCAAAAGCTGCTTAGGGCTCATGTAGCCCTCCCCTTTTCCCAGTTTATAAGGAGCGACCTGTTTACGTAGTGGTTCTTGCGGCATCTTGGTATTCCTTTTTGGTTTCCAGTAATGTGTAAAGACGCTTTAATATCAAAAAAGACATTGTACATCAAGTAAGAAAGTTGGCGATATTCCTGTGCACGCTGTTTATGCTCACTACCTGCCAACGCTGCTTCCTATTCTCGCCCAATTTGTTATACAATTCATAACTTGGATGTTCCATGAATTGACACACCACCTCGCTCCCCTTTGGTTAATATTTAATATGAAGGTTTTGTCTGGTTGGGCGTATGAGTATACGCCACTCCCTCTCAAAACCCTTCTGTCAATCAGAATTCTGTGTGAATCACCACACGCACCCATGGAACATCCGGCAAGTAGTTTGTTCAGGCAAGACTGCCGGGCGTACGATTAATTTTGGATTCAAATATGGAGACGTTATGAAGAAAGTGTCTGGATGGGCTGGGCGACTGGGTTGGGCTGTACTGATAACGCTGGTAGTACTGCCAGCCCATGCGCAACTGATGCTTGCCCATGAAGGTCATCATGCAGGTGACTGTGTCATTAAGGGAGGTGTTTTCTCTGTGAATTTCAGTGCCTATGAAAAACCAAAGGGAGACATTCCTCCGATGCACGCATTCTGCCAGCAGATACCAGCTGCCGGTATAATACTTATGTCGGTGGACTTGAATGACCCCGAGTCCCGCAAGATACCACTCGCTGTACGCGTATTGATGGAGGGGCATGGTCCAGATGGGCATGAGATACTATCCCTGCCTCCCAAGGTATACCCATCCGGGAGTATTTCCCTCGGAGAGGTGGACATGGCAGATATTGGTAAATATGTCGTGCTGCTGGAGACAGAAGAAGCTGGGGCGATGAAGACGGTAGCTCGCATTCCGCTAACAGTAGGGGAAGGGGGTGGGCATGGCAGCCATGGTTCCGGCCCCGGTATGATGGAAATCGCGCTGTTGCTGGGTGCGGCAGGTGTTGGGGTTTTCTTCTGGTTACGCCACCGCAAGGCAAGTGCGGCAACGTAGGGGTCTCAAAGGTAATACAGGGCGGTTACAGGATTGCTTCGAAATCGCTCTGCTGACTTGCTTTCAATTAGTCACACCTGAAACCAGGTTTTCAAGCAACGGCCATCGACTGTCGATGGCCGTTTGCATTTTGTTGTTGCAGCATGAAGTAATGGTTGTCTGATTTCGGGCAGGAGGGTGTAAGAAATTTTGTGTAAACGGTCATCTGGCAGGAAACTGTCTAACTTCAACAAGGAGTGAACATGACCGTAGCAAAGAAAGCAAAGAATGCAGCCCTGCATGAACTCGTCGACCAATTGCTAGCCAACTACCAGAAGCCCGAAGACCTGATTGGCGAACACGGCTTGCTCAAGCA
>CAMDAX010000029.1 GCA_945888885.1 Nitrosovibrio sp. Nv4
ATTATGTGAACGATAAAAGAAAAAGCTATAAAAATAGCTGTAACCTAAAATTCCTCAGGTAACAAAATTGAAGTTCCCTCTATTTTCCGTCTTTCAATGGACAAACAGTTTCATGCTACCAGCTTTTCTTTCTGTTGAGCGATGAGTCAGTCATTTAAAAACTGCGGTGGCGGTGATTTTAAGATATGATTTCGATCCTTTAAGTCAGGCAGCTCTCCCACAACCTCGACAGCCAGCCTCACCGCCCATTCGAGCAACGTATCTTCGGACCACCAGCAACAGGGCTATATTTTTAGCACGTTGGTGAAGATCGGCATTCATCATCGCGCATAGCGTGTGCCGCACAACTGGTCGGTCACACTCAGCCGACAATGCTAAAATACCAATCTATCTTTCATCCGTTACTCTTTAGCATTACACAACAGGTCAATATATGATCGGGATTCTGATTATTTCTCACGGCAACCTGGGCGACAGCCTGATCCATTGCGCCAACCACGTCATGGGGGAAATGCCGCAACACCTGTTGCACCTTGATGTCACCATCGAGGACGACCCTGACGTCACCCTGTCCAAAGCGCTGGAACTGGTGAAGCAGCTTGATCATGGCTGCGGCGTGCTGGTGCTAAGCGATATCTGCGGTGCGACACCCTGCAACATTGCCAGTCGGCTAAGTAACCCCGGCAAGGTGGAATGCCTCGCCGGGGTCAATCTGCCAATGCTGGTGCGGGCGCTAACCTACCGCAACGAGTCATTGTCAATAGTAGTGGAGAAAGCGCTGAGCGGCGGCAGGGAAGGTGTCATGCATATTCATCCGGGATCTCACTGTGCAGAATAGAGAAATTGAAATCCTCAACAAATTGGGGCTGCATGCGCGTGCGGCCGCCAAGCTCACCCGGTTGGCTGGTCAATTCCAGAGTGAAGTGTGGTTGTCGCGCAATGGCCGTAAAGTTAATGCGAAAAGCATCATGGGAGTAATGATGCTGGCCGCGAACAAGGGTTCCATCCTGGGCATTGAAACCACCGGTAAAGATGAAGTTGAGGCAATGCTCGCGCTGATAGACCTGGTTAGTAATTATTTCGGGGAAAGTGAGTGAGCTTTACCTTGCACGGTGTCGGCGTTTCCGACGGCATTGCCATCGGCCATGCCCACCTCGTTTCCCATGTCGCGCTGGAGGTGGCGCATTATGCAGTACCACAGGATGAAGTCGACAATGAAATAACGCGGCTGGATACTGCTTTCACCTTGGTGCGCACGGAGCTTGAATTATTGCATGCCTCGGTTTCCAGCGGCCCCGCCGCCGCTGAATACGGCGCGTTTCTTGATCTGCATCGCATGATTCTAGACGACTCCACGCTTTCTGTTGCAGCCAAAACCTACATTACTCAGAACCAGTGTAATGCCGAATGGGCACTTACTCAGCAAATGAACGTATTGCTGGCGCAGTTTGAGCAGATTGAGGATGCTTATCTGCGCGAACGTAAAACCGATGTGGTTCAGATAGTGGAACGGGTGCTGAAAGCCTTGCTGGGACATCCAGGCCATGTTCCGCCGCCGGTGCAGCGGGATGGTGACAGTATCCTGGTTGCCCATGACTTAAGCCCCGCCGATGTAATCCAGTACAAACAGCACCGCTTTACTGCATTCCTCACCGACCTGGGCGGATTAACTTCCCATACCGCTATCGTCGCACGCAGTCTCAACATCCCTTCAATCGTAGCGCTGCATCACGCGCGGCAGTTGATCCGCGATAATGATCTGCTAATTGTCGACGGCACTCAAGGCGTGGTAATCGTCGATCCTGATGAACACGTGTTATCTGAATACCGGTTACGCCAGAGCCAGTTGGAACTGGAAAAACGGAAACTGAAGCGCATCAAAACCACCGCTGCCACAACGCTTGACGGCATCGCTGTAGAACTGTTTGCCAATATCGAACTGCCGCAGGATATCGAGCAGGTAAAGGAGAACGGTGCCACCGGTATCGGATTGTTCCGCAGCGAATTTCTGTTCCTCAACCGTGATGACCTGCCTGGCGAAGATGAGCAATTTGAAGCCTATCGCGCTGTAGCGCGCAAAATGCGCGGCCTGCCGGTGACGATACGTACGTTCGACCTCGGTGCCGACAAGAATCTTGATAGTGCCAAGCGTGTTGCCGTCAATCCGGCATTGGGGTTACGTGCCATCCGCCTGTCTCTGGCTGAACCTCAGATGTTCCACACCCAATTGCGTGCGATCCTGCGGGCCTCTCGTCATGGTCAGATTCGAATTCTAGTGCCGATGCTCTCCAGTGTTCTGGAGATTGATCAAACGCTGCACCTGATTGAAAATGCCAAACAAAGTCTGCGACAGGAAAAGACTGCCTTTGACGAGAAAATACAAATTGGCGGCATGATAGAAATTCCTGCTGCAGCACTGTGTCTCGATATTTTTATGCGCAAACTGGATTTTCTGTCCATCGGCACCAACGATCTGATCCAATATACACTCGCTATCGATCGCACCGATGACTCGGTTGCACATCTCTACGATCCACTGCATCCGGCAGTGCTGCGGCTAGTTGCACACGTCATACGTAGCGCCAACCGTGCTAAAGTACCCGTAGCAGTTTGCGGTGAAATGGCCGGTGACATCTTATTCACCCGGTTACTGCTGGGTTTTGGACTGCGTCAGTTTTCCATGCACCCGGCTCAACTATTACGAGTTAAGCAACAAGTGTTGAGAAGCCATCTGCCGGGAATTACTCCACTGACACATAAAATGCTCAGGACTGACGACCCGAAAAAAATCCACAGCTTGCTGACGAAGCTGAATGGTTGATTTATTTGGCTATATAATCGCTACCCTGGATATCTCATACTCATTGCCGTCTCATAGGGCATCGGGTAACCTCGTAGCTAATTCTTCTGAATTTTCTTTATACCGCTAATGATGCAAGATTCCATTTTAGCCAATATTGTCACTCCGCAATGCGCGCGCTTTGACACACCGCTGCATCTGAAGAGCGGCGCCGTACTTGACAGCTACGAACTAGTATATGAGACCTACGGCGAACTCAATGCGGCCAGATCCAATGCCGTGCTGGTCTGTCATGCACTCTCCGGTAATCATCATGTAGCAGGCTCATACGCCGATAATCCCAAAAACCTGGGCTGGTGGGATAATATGATCGGCCCTGGCAAACCAATCGACACGCACAAGTTTTTTGTCGTCGGGGTCAACAATCTCGGCGGCTGCCACGGCTCTACCGGCCCTGCCAGCATCAATGCGAAGACCGGCAAACATTATGGTGCGGATTTCCCGGTGGTGACGGTGGAAGACTGGGTAGAAACCCAGGTACGGCTGGCGGATTACCTTGGCATTAACCACTTTGCTGCGGTGATGGGTGGCAGCTTGGGTGGAATGCAGGCAATGCGATGGGCCCTCGATTTTCCGGAGAGAGTACGGCATGCATTGGTCATTGCCGCTGCCGCCAAGCTGACAGCACAAAATATTGCATTCAACGATGTTGCACGCCAGGCGATCATCACCGACCAGGACTTCCACGGTGGCGATTATTATTCGCACGGCGTAGTGCCGCGACGCGGTTTGCGGCTCGCCCGCATGCTGGGGCACATCACATATTTGTCAGATGACTCAATGGCTGCGAAATTCGGTCGGGAATTGCGTAACGGCACGTATGCTTTCGGTTTCGACGTTGAGTTTGAGATTGAATCCTACCTGCGCTACCAAGGGGATAAATTTGTCGACCAGTTCGATGCCAATAGCTATTTGTTAATGACCAAGGCGCTGGATTATTTCGATCCGGCGCATGAGCACAACGGTGACTTGAGTGCAGCATTCCGTGCCGTCACGGCAAATTTCCTGGTGCTGTCGTTCACCTCGGACTGGCGTTTCTCGCCGGAGCGCTCGCGTACCATCATCAAGGCGTTGCTGGATAACGAACTCAATGTCAGTTATGCGGAGATCACCTCCAGCCACGGCCATGACTCATTCCTGATGGAAGATCGCCATTATCATCAATTGGTACGGGCTTATATGGATAATATTGTTACGTAAGGCAGCAATAACCGTTTTCAGAAGGTGATTCCATGAGGTGGCTATGAGTAACGCGCGTATAGTCCGCCAGATGTTACGCGCCCACCATTATGGCGCGCTATGCACCCTATCGAAAAAATTTAATGGCCATCCGTTCGGTTCCATCACTCCCTATCTGGTAGATCACGACGGTAGTTTGCTTATTCTCATCAGTACATTGGCGGAGCACACCCGCAACATCCTGCACGATCCGCGCGTAAGCCTGGTCACGCATAGCCAGGATAATCCGGACATTCAAGCGCAGGGACGTATCGCCGTAGTGGGTGAAGCGCAGCCGGTACCAGATAAGCTTCAGACGGGCAAGCGCTACCTGCGCTATTTTCCGGAAGCGCAAAATCTTTTCGCTATGGGTGATTTTTCTTTCTACCGTATCGTACCGCAGACATTGCGCTTTATCGGCGGCTTCGGCAAAATCCACTGGGTGGCAGCAGATAGCTATCTGCTGCCACCCTATCCGTTAACCTGGCAGGAAGATGGCGTTATTACACACATGAACGCGGATCACCGCGACGCCCTGCGTCGCTACTGCCAACACTTTCATCAATGCACGGCGCTGGTGGTGGAAATGCTGGGGATCGACTGCGATGGTTTTGATCTGCGTGCTGATGGCAAAATACTTCGTTTCAATTTACCGGAAATGGTGCAGGATGCGCAGCAGGCTAGGCACGCTCTGGTCGCGATGGTGCAGGAAGCACAATGAAACTTTATATTGATTATGGCTTCCAGCGATACAATAACTTTGGGGGTGCTGCATCCCGTTCGGCTCATACCTGCTGCGAATGTTAATCTGACAATTATGACTGCTACTGCTACTACTGCTCCTACCTCACCCATCGCTTCCCGGCCCGATTTCGCCGCTATCGCTGCATGGGTGCAGTCAGGTTCGAAAGTGCTTGATCTTGGTTGTGGCGACGGCTCGCTACTGTGTTATCTGCGCGATACGCGCAATGTCCGTGGCTACGGTGTGGAAATCGATGATGCCAATGTGCTGGCGTGTCTCAATAACGGGGTGAACGTGATTCAGGGTGATCTGGAATCGGGGCTGTCCAGTTTCGAATCGGGATCATTCGATTACGTGATTCTATCGCAGACGCTGCAGGCGATGAAACACACGGAAGGTATTGTCAGGGAGATGCTGCGGGTAAGCAGGGAAGGTATCGTCTCATTTCCCAATTTCGGCTACTGGAAAAACCGCCTGCAGGTTGTGTTCGGCCACATGCCTGTTTCGGAGACGCTGCCTTACCAGTGGTTCGACACACCCAATATTCATCTCTGTACGCTGGGCGATTTTGAAGCATTCTGCCACCAGCATGGCGTGCATATCCTCGAACGCAGAGTGATGAACGGCGATCACCAGATTACATTGGCACCCAATCTACTGGGAATGCTGGCGTTTTACCGGTTTGAATGGCTGAAGTAATTGCAATTCCAGTTCGAAAGTAAAATTGGAATGAAGTTTGACCCGTATCACCCAGAGCGCGGCGGGGAATCCATGGCCTCAAATTTTGCCCTCCCGGCCAACCACACCAGCGCCAGCACTGGCAGACCGAGTATCGCGGTGGCAGTGAAGAAGTTGGCGTAACCATAGGCATCGACAAAGTCACCGCTAAATCCGGCAATGAATTTCGGCAGCAGCAACATCACGGAACTGAACAGCGCATACTGCGTAGCGGAATAAGCCGAGTTAGTCAGACCGGAAAGATAGGCAATAAAAGCTGAAGAAGCGATGCCTGCCGACAGATTGTCGGCAGAAATAGTGAATATTAGCCCGGTCACATCGTGGCCGCGTCCAGCCAACCAAACAAACAGCAGATTGGTCGATGCCGATAGTACTGCTCCCAGAAATAGTGTCCGCATAATACCGATTTTTGCCGTGAGCACCCCGCCTATAGCTGCGCCAACAATAGTCATGACAACGCCATAGACTTTGGACACGGTTGCCACCTCATCCTTGGTGTAACCCATATCCACATAAAACGGGTTGCTCATCACCCCCATCACCACATCCGAGATACGGTAAACCGCAATCAGTGACAGAATCAGCAAAGCCTGACGGCCATGGCGTACGATAAAATCGCGGAAAGGCGCTACCAGCGCGCCATATAGCCAAGCCAGCGCAGTTGTAAGCGTTGCGTTCAGATTCCAGTGGGCGATAGCCTGCCGAGCGTGCGCTTCATTTTCCGAGACAAGGTGGCTGACAGGAACCTCTGGTTCACGGATGATAAGCGTAGTGATAATGCCTACCGCCATGCAGGCAGCCATCACTAAATAAGCTGTGCGCCAAGGTGCGTGATCGTAAATTACTTCCGATGGAGCCACCGCCGCAGCTATCCACAGCACGCCGGCGGAAGCCAGAATCATCGCCACGCGATAGCCGGCTTGATAAGTGGCTGCCATCGCCCCCTGCAGCCTCGGCGCGACGGCTTCGATGCGATAGGCATCAAGCGCGATATCCTGGGTGGCGGAAGCGAAAGCAACGGCCAGCGCAAAAAATACCATATGCGTCAGGTTTTCGAGGGGGTCAGTGCTGGCCATGCCGATCAGCGCAATGGCGATGACTACTTGCGACAGCAACAGCCAAGCACGTCGGCGGCCCAACAACCGGGTCAATAATGGCAATGACATGCGATCCACCAGCGGCGCCCATAGCCACTTGAAACCATAAGCCAGTCCAATCCAGCTCAGGTGGCCGATAGTAGAGCGGTCTATCCCTGCTTCCCGCAGCCAGAATGACAGAGTGCCAAGGATCAGCAACAGTGGCAGTCCGGCAGAAAAACCCAGTGACAGCATTCCCAGCACCCGCGGATGGGTATAAATGCGAAAAGCTTGCAGCCAACCGGATGGTTCAGCAGATGTCATAGACCATAGTCATAGTCGATGATGAGCGGTGAGTGATCGGAAAAACGTTCCGCCTTATAAATCGAAACTTCTGTAACTTTGCTGGCGATCCCGGGCGTTGTAATCTGATAATCGATGCGCCAGCCTACGTTCTTGGCCCACGCCTGCCCCCGATTGGACCACCACGTGTATTGCTCCGGCTCCAGGTTGATTCGCCGGAATACATCAACCCATCCAAGCTGGTCGAAAACCTCACTGAGCCAAGCGCGTTCCTCTGGCAGAAAGCCGGAATTTTTCTGGTTGGAACGCCAATTCTTCAGATCAATTTGCTGGTGGGCGATGTTCCAGTCGCCGCACAGAACGATCTCCCTGCCGCTAGCCGCAAGTTTTTTCAGTATCGGGAAAAACTCTTGCATAAAAAAGAATTTGGCAGCTTGCCGGTGTTCGCCGCTGGAGCCGGAAGGAAGATAGATTGAAATCACGCTCAAGTTACCAAAGTCTGCACGTAGATAGCGCCCTTCCACATCGATCTCCGCAACCCCTACGCCTTCGATAATCTGGTCAGGTTTGCGTCGGCAGTAAATCCCTACCCCGCTATAGCCTTTCTTATCGGCGCAGTGAAAATAGCCGTGGTAGCCATCGGGTGCGAGTATTTCCCCGCTAAGGTCGGTAACCTGAGCTTTCAGTTCCTGCACGCACACAATGTCTGCACCCTGCAGCGGTAGCCAGCGGAAAAAGCCCTTGCTCGCAGCGGAGCGCACACCATTCAGGTTAAGCGTTATAATTCGCACGTCTATTTTTCCGGTTCGTCATAGCCATGTCCGATTTTCGGCAGGAGTTCATCGAGTTTTCCATCCATCGCGACGTGCTGCGCTTTGGTGAATTCAAAACCAAAGCTGGGCGGATGTCGCCATATTTTTTCAACGCCGGTTTGTTCAACGACGGCGACTCCTTGCACAGGCTCGGGCAATTTTACGCGAAAGCTATTCTCGCCGCCCAGCTTCCGTTTGACATGTTATTTGGCCCAGCCTACAAAGGTATCCCGCTGGTCAGCACCATCGCCATCGCTCTGGCAGAAAATGGAGATAACTACCCTTTCTGTTTTAATCGCAAGGAAGCAAAGGATCACGGCGAAGGTGGCAGCATTGTCGGCGCACCACTTGCCGGACGGGTGCTGATTGTGGACGACGTTATTTCCGCCGGTGTCTCGGTGCGTGAATCGGTCGAGCTGATTCGCGCAGCGGGCGCCATACCCTGTGGAGTCGTGATCGCCGTTGACCGGATGGAGCGCGGCAGTGGAGATTTGTCTGCAGTGCAGGAAGTCCAGCATTCCTATGGAATCCCAGTCATCAGCATCGTCAGCCTGGATAGCATCATGCATTACCTGCAGGACAGGGGCGATCTGGTGCACTATCTACAAGCGGTGCAAAGCTATCGCACGCAATATGGTGTCGCCTGATCTAGGGAAGCTTGGCAGGAGCAAACTGGGGCTGCAGCTTGCTACAATCAGGGAAACCATAATTTCCGCAAAGAACCGAGAGTCCCAGCTTGATCATTCGAATTGCAAAGAATCTCCGCTACGTCTTGTTCACGCTTGTCATTACTTTTAGTTTACCGACACCAGCGTTCTCACAAAACGACATCGGTATCGAGTTCAAAGATCATGGCCGAACCGTCAAGACGCTGCCTCTTGGCGACTTTAGTGCCATCGTTGCCGCAGCCTCACTAAAAGTTTTTGAAGCACACGAGAGAAAAGAACGCACCTACAAGGCTTATCCGGTGCGACCGCTGCTTGACTACATCTTTGGCAAGGGATGGGAGCAAGCGGAGGAGATCGTATTCACCAGCATGGATGGATATCAACCAAGCATTCCAGTGGCAAAATTTCTTACCCACGATGCGTACCTCGCTTTTGCCAGTACCGACGATGCGCCCTTCACGCTGACTAACGTGTTGCAGAATAACGAACTGGTTCAGCTTGGACCACTCTACCTGGTATGGGACAATCTACAATCAAAAACACTGCTCACTGATGGCGCTTCCGGCATGCCATATCAGGTGATCGGCGTCGAACTCACAGCGTTTGCGACTCGTTTTCCGAATCTTTCCCTGCCGGCTCAAGCGTCTGCACCTGCGCAACGCGGTTTTCTGCACTTCCGTAAACACTGCATGGCATGCCATACGATCAACGGTGAAGGCGGTGGCAAGGCGCCTGAACTCAACTACCCAGCCAGTGTGGTCGAGTACCTCAAACCCGAATACCTGACGCGCTGGATCATGAGTCCGGTGAGTGTCCGCTACAACACGGTGATGCCGCCACTGGCCAAAGAGATTCCGAACCGGGCACAGGTTGCGGAAGAAATCATCGCTTATCTCAAAGCAATGAGCGTGGCAAAGCGCAAACCGGTTCTTTAAATCAAGTCTGGGGTGCTGCTGCTGGAACATCCCGTCGATGCGCCAGTTGATACAGCACTGGCAACACCAGCAGTGTCAGCAGTGATTGCGAAAGAGTGCTGCCGACCATCACTGTTGCCAGTGTACGCTGCACTTCGGCGCCGGTACCTGTGCTGAGCGCCATTGGCAAGAAACCGAGAGTTTCCACCCACGTTGTTATCAGAACTGGACGCAGCCTGAGGAGTGATCCGGTCCGAATGGCGTCGTCCAGCGTCATACCCTCTTCTCGCAGGCTGCGAATAAACGACAGCAGCACCAGTCCGTCCAATACAGCTACTCCGGACATGGCGATGAATCCAACCCCGGCGGAAATGGATAAGGGGATATCGCGCAACCACAGCGCGAGGATGCCACCAGTGATGGCCAGCGGAACCGCGCTAAATACCAGCAAACTGTCGCGAACATTTCCGAGCATGGTGTACATCAACAGAAAGACCAGCGCAAGAGCAAGCGGAACCACAATCTGCAGACGCTGAGCTGCAAGTATCAATTGTTCAAATTGTCCTCCCCATGTCGTCCAGTATCCCGGTGGAATTTGTACCTGCTCGACGATGAGCGCTTCCGCTTCATTAACGAAAGAACCGAGATCGCGGCCACGCACGTTTGCGGTGACCACTATTCGGCGTTTGCCGTTTTCACGGCTTACCTGGTTGGGGCCTTGGACGATTTCAAGGCTGGCTACTTCACCTAAGGCAACATAGGCTGGTACACCGGCCAACGGCATATTGACACCAACACCTGTATTCACAACGGGCAGCCTGATTGGCAATCGCTTGAGTGTCTCGATATCGCCACGTTGTTGTTCGGGCAGTCGCACCTGCAGCTCGAATCGGCGGTCACCCTCAAAAATCATGCCGGCGCTTCTGCCGCCGACAGCAATAACGATGGCATCCTGCACGTCGGCACCGTTGAAACCATAGCGTGCCATTTTTGCACGATCCATCTGGATCGAAAGCACTGGCAGCCCGATGATTTGTTCAATTCGTACATCCGCCGCGCCAGGGACAGTTTCGAGTATCTTCTCGATTTGCTCACCCACGACAAGCAAGGTGTCCAGGTCGTCGCCAAATACTTTTACCGCGACATCTGATCGCACCCCCGACAATAGTTCGTTGAAACGCATCTGTATTGGCTGGGTGAATTCGTAGTTGTTACCCGGTACCTTCCGTATCGCGTGTTCCATCGCGGTTATCAATTCCGCTTTAGTGTGGTGCGGCCCCGGCCATTCCGATCTGGGCTTGAGAATGATGAAGACGTCCGCAAGATTTGGCGGTGCCGGGTCGGTTGCAATCTCGGCGGTACCGATCTTGGTGAAGACTCTCTCCACTTCGGGAAAGGTCTTGATCACTTCCTCCAATTCATTTTGCATCTCGATGGAAGTGGTCAGGCTGGTACCTGGGATGCGGATTGCATGGAGTGCGATATCCTCCTCATCAAGGCTGGGGATAAATTCGCTGCCCATGCGCGTCGTCAGCAGACCGGACAGCACCACAATGACCACAGCGAGCGTGACTGTCAGCCCCTTATTGCACATGGCAGCGTTCAATGCAGGCAAATAGATATTCTTTGCCCATACCACTGCGGCACTTTCTTTTTCTGTTACTTTGCCGGAGAGAAACAAAGCAACCGCCGCCGGAACAAATGTTATCGAGAGAATCATCGCTCCCAGCAACGCAAGCAGTACCGTGAAAGCCATCGGATGGAACATCTTTCCTTCCACCCCGGATAGTGCGAATACGGGCAGATAGACCACCATGATGATAAGTTGTCCGAACAGCAAAGCTCGCCGCACCTCCCTGGATGCGTCGAACACCACTGCAAATCGCTCGGGGGGGGTCAATTCCCGACCTAATCGTGATTGCTCAAGAGCCAGGCGCCGGATACAATTTTCGACAATGATGACGGCACCATCGACGATGATGCCGAAATCCAGCGCACCCAAGCTCAGCAGGTTAGCACTGACATGATTGGCCACCATGCCGCTGAGCGTGAACAACATCGACAACGGAATGATGAGTGCGGTGATCAGTGCCGCACGCAGGTTACCGAGAGACACGAACAGCACCATGATTACTAGCGCAGCGCCTTCCAGCAAATTATTCGAGACGGTGCGTATGGTCTTGTCCACCAGAGTGGTACGGTTGTAAACAGGGGTTGCAGTTACGCCTACCGGCAGGCTGCGACTAATCTCCGCTAGTTTCTCGGCAGCCGCTATCGAGACGGTGCGGCTGTTTTCGCCGATCAGCATATGCGCCGTACCCACTACGACTTCTTTGCCGTTTTGCGTAGCGGCGCCGTTGCGCAACTCCTTGCCAATAAGAACGTCAGCAACATCCTTGACGCGCACCGGTACTCCTTGGCGGCTGCCCAGAATGATTTCACCAATTTCCTGCAGATTTGCTACTTGTCCGGGCACTCGAACCAGATTCTGTTCACCGCTTCTTTCGATATAGCCTGCACCGACATTGAGGTTGTTGCGCTCCAGCGCAGCGACCACATCCTGCAGCGTCAGTCCGAGAGAGATCAATTTTTCTGGATAAGGCGCCACATGAAACTGCTTGATGAAGCCACCGATCGAATTGACCTCTGCCACGCCTTTAACCGTGCGCAATCGTGGCTTGATGACCCAATCCTGAATTTCGCGCAAATCGGTCGGGTTATACGCCGTGCCATCCGGTTTGTGTGCACCTTTTTCAGCATCAACGGTCCACATGAAGATTTCACCGAGGCCGGTAGAAATGGGCCCCATCGTAGGTACGACTCCGGCAGGCAGCCGACTTCTCGCTTCCTGTATCCGCTGGTTTACCAGCTGCCGGACGAGGTAGATGTCGGTACCGTCCTTGAAGATCACCGTGACTTGCGACAGACCGTAACGCGAGATGGAACGGGTGTATTCGAGATTGGGTAGGCCGGCCATGGCCATTTCAATTGGAAATGTTACGCGCTGCTCGGCTTCCACCGGCGAATAACCCGTCGCCGTCGTATTGATTTGTACCTGCACGTTGGTAATATCCGGCACTGCGTCTATGGGTAATTTCTGGGAGTTGTAGATGCCAAATGCAGCCATCGCCAGCACCGCCAGCAGGACGAGCACACGCTGGTGTATCGATATTCGCAAAATACGTTCAAGCATGATTTTTTGCCCTGATTGGTTTCTTCTGCTGGCTGTCTGGTTTAATGATCGAAACTTACGCCAGCCTTGCCCAGATCGGCTTTGATTGCAAAGCTGTTGCCTGTTGCGTACCGCTCTCCGGCGGAGAGTCCCTTGAGTACTTCCACCATCTTGCCATCGCTGCGGCCCAGTCCCAGCGGACGCGCTTCGAAATAGTTGCCATAGCGGCCGAACACCACCGTCCAGTCATGCAGTGTCTGAATGGCTTCCGCTGAAACGGCGACTGGCACCTCAATTTCTTCAGCCACTAGCTCTGCGGTTACGAACATGCCTGGATGCCATCTGCCGTCTTTGTTATCCAATATCACCCGCGCTGTGGCAGTGCGGGTTTGTCCACCGATCAACGTAGTGACGTAAGTGACAACTCCCTCGCCCTCGACATCGAACGCGGTTGCCTTGACCGACGTTTTTTGCCCAACTTTGACCACGCTCAGATCTTTCGGGTAGACCGTGATGGCCGTCCACACCGTCGATATATCGGCCACAGTAAAAATAGTCACATCCTCTTTGAGAACCGTACCCAAGGCCACGGCTCTGGCAATAATGAGGCCGGAAATGGGGGCGCGAATTTCATAACGAGTCAAGTTTCTCGCTTGCAGGTTTGTCGTAGGCTGCACACCCAATGCGCGCAGCTTTTCCGAGGTAAGATCCGATACGATTTCAGCCTCGTTCAACACCAACTGGGCGGCAAGATAATCCTGTTTGGCGGAGATTTTCTCTTCCCACAACTGCTTCTCCCGTTCGTAAGTGGTTCGCGCCAGCACCAGCCGCCTCTGAGCTGCGAAGAACTGGCTGCGCAAGTCGGCCAATATCTGGCTCTCGATGACCGCCAGCACTTCGCCTTTCTGCACATGTTGACCAGGCTCACGGTTTACTGCGACCACCACACCCGACAATCGCGGCACCACTTGCACTATGCTATCCGGATTGAACACGATCTCGCCCGGCAGCTTAAGAGTGGGCTTGATCGTCGCCGGGCCGGCGACAAGTATCTCGACGCCGATGCTCTTCAGCATCTCGTCCGGCATTTCCACTCGCGCTTCGACTTGGCTATAACCCCAGCGAACCGTTTTTCCATTCTGTTCAGCGACAATTGCCACCTCGAATGAATGAGGCTCCTCTACCACCTGATCGCCGAGCAGATAATCAGCTTCAGGCGTGAACTTAAATAGTTGCACCGGTGCACCGAGCCGGGACAATGTGATTGCGACTTTGGCTGCAGCCGGAGGAAGCGGTTTACCGTTTTCATAGAGGTAAAGCCGGAACTGCGGCGGCACTCCTTTTTCAAAAATGGTGACCTCTACGCTGAAACCGTCCGTAGTAAACAGTTTGCCGCCTTTGGGTCCTTTGTTGGGTTTAGGCTGTGCATTATCCGCGTTATTAGTTGCCGACGTTTCGCCGGTGGCATGGGCTGTAGCAGGTGGGGCTCCTTTGTCCCAGACAAGGATCAAGCCACCCAGCACGACCCCGATCGTGATCACGATAATTATTTTAGTAAGCTGAGATTTTTTCACGATTTACTCCTTGAATCCTTTGGGTGTGCCGTCACCCTGATTGACTGGATGATTCGCTACGCCATTCGGTATGGCATCAATCGGCCCTGCAATCAGACGTTCCAGCTCATTGACCAGACGCTGGTAGTTCGCAAGCGCACGTACATACAAGATCTGGTTTTGGAATAGGGTACGCTGCGCATCGAGCACCTCGAGATAACCGAACTTGCCCAGTTCATAGCCTTTGTTGGTGACTTCGAAGGCACTCTTGGCTGCGGGCAATATCTCGTTACGCAATACGTCGATTTCATTCTGTGCGGCCGACAAGGCTTCGTAGGCCTGCGTAAGTTCAGCTTTCAGCCGTAAATCAGTGGCCGCCTGCTCATCGATTGCTTTATCCACGCGTTGATAGGCTTCCTGCAGGTTGCCCTGATTGCGGTCGAATAACGGCAACGGCACCATTAAACCAGCGACAATGGTCGTGCCTCCGAGCTGTGCGTGATGAATGGCGCCGCCTCCCAAGGTGAGATTCGGGATACGCCGTGTCTGTTCCACTGCCAGCATCGCTTTACGCTGCTCAACGTTTTTTAGGCTGCGCAGCGCCATCGGGCTGGTGAGCACGCGTTCCGCAAGCGCCTCAAAACTTGGCAGGGTGACCAGCGATCCAAGATCTCCCAGCGCCTTGCTGAATTGCGGGGAGGTGTTTCCCCATAGCAAAGTCAGTCGTTTGCGCGCTGCTGCCAGATCCCGCTGCGCCTGCACCAGCTCAATCCGCGTGGTGGAAAATGCCACGCCAGCTCTGGTTTCTTCGATCGGAGGCACCTTGCCAGCCTGGACGCGTCGCGCCACCGTGTTCACTACTTTCTGTGCCAGTTGCGAAGTTTCCTCGGCAAGCCGCAACCGCTCTTGCCCCGCGAGCACCTCAATAAATACATTCGCCACCCGGGCGATGAGCTCCACGCGTCTGAATTCATAGTCTTTACCAGCCAGATCTTGGCCCAGCGATGCCGCAATAACCCGGGCGGCACGTTTGCCACCGAGCTCGATCAGTTGATTGATCCGTATTGTTGAGAGCTGCTGCACTACTTCTTGCGAGACCGCATGGGAGGAATTGACATCACCTTGCAGCTTCTGCACATTGCCGGCATTCTCAACATTCACGACTAATTCGGGATTGCGCAGCAGCCCGACTTGTAGCGTTACTCCTTCCAGCGCGCGCATTTCCTTGGCAAAAGCCGCCAGTTCGGGATTGCGCTGCAGCGCAAGATGCACCGCGTCGCGCATAGTAAGGTCGCTGCTTTGCTCCAGCAGCGATGAGGTGGCATAACCCAGCTCCCTACCAGGCAATGTACCGATAGAAGTGCTCTCGGCGATCACTGGAAACGAGCAGCTCAGTGCAAAGCCCAGTATCACAATTGGTAGCCCGGGCGGTATCCAATGTCGCGATACCACGAGCAATGCACTAGAGTTCATAAAATTCTCCGCAAACGTTATGTGTCAACGATCAGTCACATATCAGCCACATGATAGATGAGCTGGGCATGACACAAGGATAGAGATGCAACAAGTCAGCATAGTGGATAATGTTTGACGCTGCTTCAGGCGATCACGATCTACCCAAATTGCGAGGAACTATATCCGGCGTAACTTGAAGATTTAACTTGCGAAAGTGCTTCGAGGCGGGCGAAGGGGTGAATCCGGAATGGATTCAGGAACGATAACAGGAACAAATATGGTCAAAGTTTCCACACCGATGGCAGCGGGCACGAACAGAGCCGCAGTGAAGAAAAAGGGTTGGTATTGTCCGGCTGCATGTAAACACAAATGGGTGGCGGCATCCAAATGGCCTTCGTCACTGGCAACAGCCCGCTGGTGAGCTTCAAGATGTGCCGTTGGATCGAGAGAAAGTGCATGATGCGCGTGATCAAGCTCATGGGCAAATACTTCGCCATTAAATGCCCAACCGAATGCATTTGTCAGCATGCTGACGTACAGCATAAAGATGGCAGGATAGATAAAGCGCTTATTCATATTGTTTTGATGATATACCCGGCAAGCGGTTCTGCCAATAATTTTCCGCATATTTCTCTACAGGCCCATCTCATCCAAGGATGGTTTGTATGGATCAATATTCAAATACCCCACTAAATACATCCATCATTGGATGAAACGTTCAGACTAGCTTCACGACTAGCGCGGCATCATAGATCAAATACT
>CAMDAX010000030.1 GCA_945888885.1 Nitrosovibrio sp. Nv4
TAGCAATGGCAGATTATCAAATCGGGTAGAAAATTGGCTACGGATAGCCCCAGTCACTGCCAGCACGTCCTCGACCTCACCCACGCCCATATCGTAGGTGCCATCACTCTTCCCAACACCACGAAAATTGAATCTGACGGTGGCAAATCCCATTTCCAAAAAAGCCTTGAACAGGGTATGCACTATTTTGTTGTCCATGGCGCCGCCGTATAGCGGATGGGGATGAGCGATAACAGCTATACCCGCAATACCGCCGGGGTGAGCGGAATCTGGTTCGGCCAGAACCGTTTCCAGCTGGCCTGCCGGACCGTCAATGAAAAATCTCTGGGGATCAGACATAACCATCTCTAATTCCAATTCCATTTCATCAGTGACATTTCGTTGATATTCTCACTCGCATCTGGCCGTACTAATTCTACTGTCTACGGCGTTCGCTCGTCATCGATTCACTTTTGAAGTGAAATTGAAATCAGATCCTAAGCCGCTCGACCACGCGTCCATTTTTAAGATGTTCCTCAATGATTTCGTCAATATCCTCCTTGTCCACATAGGTATACCAGACCTCTTCCGGATAAATCACGATTACCGGACCTTCATTGCATCGGTCGAGACACCCTGCCATGTTGATCCGCACCCGCTTGCTTTTGCTGTCGAGTTTGAGTGCCTTGATGCGTTCCTTGGCATAATCACGCATTGCCTGGGCGCCATGATTGTTGCAGCATAATGCACCCGCTTCACGCTGGTTGATGCAGAAGAATGCATGGTAGCGATAGTAGCTCATGAGGGCACCTCTAAAAATCCAAATTTCGTCACAATATTTCGTTGCTCACAAAAAATATTTCCTTACATATCACCCATATGCTGCGTCTACATTTTTTGTTCCCGCCTTGTCTTGTTTAGAACTTCGAATTTTTAGAGGTGCCCTGAAGATTATGCCCAGAACGGGGCATTACCCGCCAAGTGTCTGATCCTGATTCTTGAACCAGGCGAGTGCATGCTCAAAATGCTGCAGATCAAAGTCTGGCCAGTATTCATCCCTGATATAAAAATCTGCGTAAACCGATTGCACCGGGAGAAAACCGCTCAATCGGCGCCCTCCTCCCCAGCGTACAATCAAATCCAAACGCGAAACCTCATCTGAACGCAGGCCACCGTTTTTAAGACCAGCCAAATCCCATTCCCAGCCATAGTTAACGAGTAGATTCACTTTCATTCCAACACCCTGTCGCTGGCGGAATTCTGTTAGCTCCTTGGGGAATTGCTTCGAGGTCTCATCGCCAACAACAAGCAGCGCCGCTCCACGGCGCGCAATCTCGAAAGCGAATGCAACGGAGGCCTGGCTGAATGCCTGTTTTTGAATGGAAGGCCGTCTGGTATTGTCCTGGGTAAAACAGTAGATGGAGGCTTCCTTGATACCGCATGCTTTACATTGCTCGTACAGCAGCAACCCCGGGTTAATACCATGAGCATATCCGGATTCTTTGGGCAAGCCGTGACCCATGGCCCAGCGGCGATTTCCATCGGGAATGAAGCCGACGTGATGCGGAATATTATTTTTCGCCATTGCAACCCTCATGCCAGTATAAAGTGGAGCTATCCGATACGAAGATTATCATCAAATGTGCAGGTGACGTTTGTTATTGAAGCGACGATCGGATGATGTATGCCAGCCTTTCATCTGCGAGTGGCTCTGTTCCATTGCCTTTCTCCATTTAATTCCTGCGGTAAAGTACCCGAAGATACGGCAGTACCAGGATCGCCCATAGCTCGGCCAGCAACCGGGTCAGGCCATTAAAATTCAGCAGGTGGCCATGTCTCCAGTCGAACAGCCGCAACACTGTCGCAGACAATCCGCTTCCCATATTCAACATGGTTAGTACAATCCCCGCAATCAGGCAGACCGTTGCCAGCCAGATCCGGGTGCGTAATTGCAGACGCAATACCAGTGTCAGCAAGACGGCGGCATAGCCGACCCCAGCCAGAGATTCAACAGATAGCCACTGGGACAGGGCCTCCGGCTTCAGCAGCGCCTGTGCGGCCAACCACTTGATGACAACACAGATGCTGAGGGAGATCAATACTGCGATCAGCAGTGGCCGGGTTGGCTGCAGGACTGTCGACAGCAGCACACCAAATGCAAGAGTATTGAGCAGGATTGCGACCGTTAGTACCATATCGAAATGTGCTGGGCTGGTAGAAAATGCTTGCCCTGACCAGACACTCATCAACGGTAGCGAAGGGTTGGCCTGGATAAACAGCCACAGTCCCAACAGAACCAGTCCCCAATCGGCGATACGACCTGACAGGAACCAGTGGTTTCTCCATAGCACAAGTTTCTGGATGAGGTGGGAACGGCTGCCTAGAGAATGTGCCAACACAGCGCCTGCCAGACTGCCTGCTGCGTTGGTGAGCAGGTCGGGAATCGAAGCGATACGCCCAGGTACAAACACTTGCAGTGTTTCCATGCCAAAACTGACAACTACACCAGCACCAGTAGCGGCCAGTATCAGCGTTCCACCGCGTAAGCGGCGCAGGGAGAGCGCCGCCAGAAAGCCAAGAGGAAGGTAGGCAAGGATATTGATGAGGACATCAAAGCGCGTAATGTAACGCGGCCATACGGTGAGAAAATGAAACACATTGCCTTCCGGTATGCGCCAACCGGTGAAAGGCGACAGGCTAGCGTAGATGATAAGCAGCACATAGACCGGGAAGATATAAGTGTTAAGCTCGTAGCGGTCTGGCTTGGTCGATTTCATGTTGGTTTTATTACGCAACGGTGCGACAGCACCATTCTATGACATATTTACAGTTGGTACGGAGCAGCCGCGATGGGACTATCAGAGGTTCCTAAGTTTTATTTCAGTCCATAACCGGCTTAATAGTCGTCGCTGCTTGCGGTCAAGGTCTTGCAGCATTTCCAACCGGATGAGCAATTCCCCGTCGGGGAAGATCGCTTTGTTGCCGGCGATTTCCGGGTGAATGAACTGGATTGCATTCATATTGGGATTGCCGGAGCCGATCAGGTTGGTGAGTTCCGCAGAATTTTTCCCATCCAACATGAAATTAATAAATTGATGGGCAATATCCGGGCGCATTCCGCTTTGATGCAGCACCATGCTGTCAAGCGACAGTACGGCACCTTCTTTTGGTGTCGAGTAGCCTATGCTGAATTTACGCCCAGTCTTTCTGGCATCAAGTGCCGCCTGAAACATATCGTTGGAATAGCCATGCGCCACCCACAGATTGCCCACCGCTAGTTCCTTGACATAACTGGTATTGCTGAAAGCTGCCCAGTAAGGTTTGGCACGCAGGATCAAGTCTCTAGCCTGTTGCCAGTGCTCCTCGTTGGCATCGTTGACCGAGTAGCCGAGATACTTGAGCGCAGCCGCCATCAGTTCGCGCTGGCTGTCGAGTACGGTCACGCGCCCTTTGATTTTTTCCAGATATTTCGGCTCGAAAATAATTGCCCAGCTATCGGTGGGCAGCCCCAGCTCCTTTACTTTCTCCTGATTGAAACCAAGTAGCGTAAGAGTATAAGCATAGGGGACGGAGTACTTGTTGCCCGGGTCGAACGCGCTGTTGAGATATGTCGGGTTGATATTCTTGAGGTTGGGTAGAAGAGATTTATCCAGCGGCTTCAGCACACCCTGGCGGATCAGGGTGTCCATGGCGTTGCCGGTGGGTACGATGAGATCGTAGCCGATTGCGCCTGCTGCCAACTTTGCCAGCATTTCCTCATTGTCGGAATAATAGTCCCGCGCGAGCTTGCAGTTACAGGATTGTTCGAAGCGTTTAACCGTCTCCGGCGCGATATAGTTATTCCAATTAAATAGATGCAGAATATTTTCTCCTGCGGGGACGGAAACAATATGCTCTTCCTGTCTGCTGCAGCCTGCGATGAGCAGTACTGATAAGATCAGCATGGCCATTAGTCTGGCTGCCGCATAAAAAGTACGGCATCCCGCACGACACTTATTCGGAAATTCCTTAAAATATGGATTGTGTGTCATTCCGTTGCGACACATTTACTGGGTGCGGTATAGAGCATCCTGGCACCTATCACTTTGTTCCTCTTCGCAGCACACTCGAATCCAGTTTGGAGGCAATGATGATCATGGTCAATGTGAGCAACATCAACAGGGTGGAGATGGCATTTACTTCTGGCGTCACCGCGACCTTGATCATGGTGTAAATCTGAATCGGTAAAATCGGTTCACCCACGCCTTTGGTGAAGAAGGTAATAACAAAATCGTCGATGGACAAGGTAAACGACATCAGTGCACCTGCAACCACTGCCGGCATGATCAGAGGCAACGTGATCAGGCGGAAAGTCTGCCAAGGGGACGCGCCCAGATCGCGGGCTGCTTCAAAGACACTTTCATCCATGCCTTGCAGCCGTGCTCTCACTATGATGGCGACAAACCCGATACAGAATGTGGTATGCGCGATGATGATGGAGATCATGCCAAGTGTCAGATTGAGTACCTGCAGAAAAAATAATAGCAACGCCACCCCCAGCAGAATTTCAGGCATCGCTACTGGTGTGAATACCAGCACCGGCAGAAATTTAAGCTTGTACCGGTGTATCGCCAGGCCAGCCATAGTGCCAAGTATCGTGGCACAAAAACTTGCGCTGACAGCTATAATCAGTGAATTGCGCGCGGCGGTGAGCATTTCATGGTTGTTGAACAGCGCCTTATACCAGGATAGTGTAAAACCCACCCACTCGGCGTTCAGTTTGGAGTCGTTAAATGAGTACACCACCACGATGACCAGCGGGATGTAAAGAAAAGCATAGACCAGCGCTGCTGCAAACCATAGCCAGATATTGCTACGCCGCATGCTTTATCCCTCCAGAATGGCATGTAGGCTCGTTGCTGCCACAAGCAGCCGATTGTGAGAAGCATGTCCGTTTTCTCAATTTCACTCTGTTTCCGTTACACTGCGCTGCCTGGTGGCGAGTTGTGCAAACCATGCAGCCAATCCGGTGATGGCCAATACCGCCAGCGTTAGCATGATCGATAGCGCCGAACCAAAAGGCCAGTCACGAGTGCCGAGAAATTGATCTTTGATCAGATTGCCGACGAGAATGTCGCCGGTCCCGCCGAGTATGTCTGGTATCGCGAACATACCCAGTACCGGGATGAATACCAGCGCCGAACCCGAAAACACACCCGGTAGCGACAGTGGCCAAGTGACGCGCCAGAAGCGTTGCCATGCATCAGCACCCAAATCCTGTGCTGCATCCAGCAGTGCCGGATCGTGTTTCTCCAGATTCGTATAGAGCGGCAGCACCATGAATGGCAGATGCACATAAACCATGCCCACCAGAACTGCAAATGGCGAGAATAACAATGTCACTGGGGCGATCCCGAATGCGCCCAGAACCGTATTGATAAAATGACTGAGCACTGATTCGGGGCCAAGAATAATCATCCAGGCATAAATGCGGATGAGGAAGTTGCTGGCAAATGGCAGCACTACCAGCAACACCATCAAGTTGCGGAAACGTTTTTCGCTACGCGCGATCAGCAGCGCCAGCGGATAAGCCATGATAAGACAGATAAGCGTGCTGGCTGCTGCAACACCAAAGGATTTGAGGAAGATTTCAGCGTACAGAATATCGCTAAAAAAGAATTGGTAGGTTTCCAGTGTCAGGCCATACTCGCCGCTGACCGCTTCCGCAGGCGCTGCGATCGGTGCTAACCCACCAAACTCGCCGGGAAAGCGGAGCGAGGTGAAGAGCATAATTATGCTGGGGGCGACAAAAAATACCAGCAGGAATAGTAGCGGCGGTCCGCTTACCAGCCATTTGGCGGTATGGTTTGCTTTGGTGCTATCTTTAATCATTGAGAAAAATGCCTGCATCATGCCGCCAGGAGACCGCTACCGGATCACCCGCCTCAAAAAACTTGGCTCGTCCCGGTGCGGAATTGGGCAGCAGAGCCTCGATGCTGGCACCGTTGGGGAGTTCCACGATATAAGTGGTGACATCGCCCACGTAGAGAAAGCCCTGCACCTTGCCGAGGAAATGGTTTTTTAGTTCCGTTTCCTCCGCGTGATGCGAGATTCGTACCTGCTCTGGACGAATCGCCATCACCCCTGTATCCCCCACTCTGACACCTTCCTTGCTGGGGGCGGTTACTTCACCGAGTCCAGCCACCATGAGCTTTAAATGCGATGGGGCGGCCTCCAGCACTTGCGCATTTATCATGCTGATCTTGCCGATGAAGTCGGCAACAAAACGATTTCTGGGAAAACCGTAGATTCTGGATGGCTCGTCAAGTTGCTCGATATTGCCTTGGTTCATCACTGCAATACGGTGCGACAGTGCCAGCGCCTCATTCTGGGCATGGGTGATGAACACGAATGTGACCCCCATGTCTTTTTGCAGATTAATCAGCTCGATCTGCATCTCCTCCCGCAACTTTGCATCCAGTGCGCCCAGCGGCTCATCCAGTAGCAGCAGGCGTGGACGATTGACCAGTCCCCTGGCGAATGCTACGCGTTGCTTCTGTCCACCTGACAGCTCCTCCGGGAAACGGTTACCGAAATTTGACAGGCGCACATCGTCCAAGGCCTCTCTGACTCTGGATTTTATTTCATCAGATGTTTTGCCAGCCATCCTGAGAGGAAAAGCGATATTGTCTGCTACAGTCATGTGCGGAAACAGCGCATAACTCTGAAACACGGTATGAATGGGACGTTTTTCCGACGGGGTGTCAACCATATCCTTGCCATCCAGCAGGATCTGGCCGGAGTCAGGCAGATCGAAACCGGCAATCATGCGCAGCAGTGTGGTTTTGCCGCAACCGGAAGGTCCTAGCAGAGTGAAGAACTCACCTGCCTCGATACTAATGCTGACGTTATCTACTGCGATGAAATCGCCAAAGCGCCGTGTCACATTACGGATTTCAAGTAGCGCCATGGTTTAGCCTGGATATTTAATCAGACCGGCCAAGAAATTATTGTGCGCGGTATGAATAATGACATTTGGCAAATGGAACTAAAATTCGGCTTGCATCGTCAGCCTCCGCAGGTGCTGACTGGCATCTTGCAGTATCTTTGTACCCCCTGCCTCGCGCCAATAGGCTCGACTACTGGCTTGGCGCAGAATATACAAATCCACTCGCAAACCACTTCGCTATCATCCTGCAATCCGGTGAATTATTCGGATCAGCCGTTTAAAAACCAGGGATTCTACCAAAATTTATCTGTGGGTTAACCGGGCCTATTCCTATTACCACATATGCCAAAGCAATAATGTCGCCAGCAACAGCGCGAGGACGAATAACAAACGGCTTTGACGTTTTTCTTCCATGAGTAATTCGGCCATTCTCTCCTCCAGCATCTGCGCGCGGTTGTCGCTCAGGGCATGGTGTAGCAGGCGCGGGAACTGTGGCAACAGCACTGCCCAGTTGGGTATTTCCTTGCCCAAGCGACGCACCAGTCCACGCCAGCCGATTTGCTCCGACATCCAGTTTTCCAGATATGGTTTGGCAGTTGTCCACAAATCGAGATCAGGATCGAGATCACGCCCTAGTCCCTCGATATTCAGCAGTGTTTTTTGCAACAGCACCAGTTGCGGCTGGATTTCCACATTGAAACGACGCGAAGTCTGGAATAGCTGCAACAACACGTGCCCAAAGGAAATCTCCTTCAGTGGCTTGTCAAAGATCGGCTCACACACGGCGCGGATCGCGGTTTCAAAGTCATCTACCCGTGTATTCTTCGGCGCCCAACCCGCTTCGACATGCGCCTGCGCCACGCGCTTATAGTCGCGACGAAAAAACGCCAGGAAATTTTGTGCCAGGTAATTCTTATCCTCGTCAGTGAGTGTCCCCATGATGCCGAAATCAACCGCAATGTAGCGGCTATCACTGCCTACAAAAATATTACCGGGGTGCATATCAGCATGAAAATAACCGTCGCGGAATACCTGAGTAAAAAAGATTTCCACCCCGACGCGAGCGAGTTTGGGAATGTCTACACCCTGTTCACGCAATTTTGCCACATGGCTAATGGGTGTGCCTTTCATGCGCTGCATCACCATAACGTTGGAATGGCAATAATCCCAATAGACTTCTGGTACCAATAGCAGCGGCGAGTCAAGAAAATTGCGCCGCAACTGGCTGCAGTTGGCCGCTTCACGCATGAGATCAAGTTCATCATTCAGGTGTCGCGCAAATTCAACCACCACTTCGCGTGGTTTCAGACGTTTGCCATCCGGCCATAAAGCTTCGACCAACCATGCACCAGTTTCCATTAAAGCGACATCGTGTGAGATGATCGGGGCGATGCCGGGACGTAGTATTTTTACTGCTACTTCCGTACCATCGTGCAACACCGCCATATGTACCTGGGCGACTGAGGCGCTAGCTATCGGCTCAGTCTCAAACTTGTGGAATACTTCGCTGGCAGGTTTGCCATAGACCTGTTCAAGCATGGCGAGGGCAATGCTTGAAGGAAATGGCGGAACCTGATCCTGAAGCTTGGCCAACTCATCGGCAATATCTTCCGGCAGCAAATCACGGCGGGTGGAAAGAACCTGACCAAACTTGACGAAAAGGGGACCGAGCGCCTCCAATGCCAGACGCAGGCGTTCGCCACGCGGCTTCTCCAGTCGTCGCCAGAATGTCGCAAGCTTGACCAGTGGCTGCAATGCATGCAATCGTCCTTGGCTGAGAAAGAACTCGTCAAGGCCAAAACGAAATGCTACAGCGAGTATTTTGAGAAGACGAAAGAAACGCATTTATTCCAGGAACGGAAATTTATCCGTAGCCAAATATTCTTCCCAGGTTTATAGAGATGCCCGATTGCTTAATTTTTCCACGCGTTTTTCCAACTGTTCCACATTCTCGCGTAATGCATTCACATCACAAATGAACTTACGTACATAAGTGGGTTTGGCGAGCAGCGGTTGTTCTTCCGTCCAGTATTCCGCTAGCGTTTGCGACAGGTTACGAATGGTTTCAGTGTGCCACTGCACCAGACTATCACCAGCCTGTACCACGCGGTAGGCGAGGATGTCACCCATGACGTAACTTAAATCCTGTTCCACATCCCAGTGCAGGTTTTTGCCAATATAGAGTAATTCTTCAGCAAAATCACTGTCGCCAGAAATCAAGATTTTACGGTAAGCATCTTCGTCACGGGCAAGCAAACGTGGCAGTAAACCCGGAACAAAGGTAAGGGTGGCATCGATTGCAGTAGCCTCCGCCGCAGCCGATATCTCACCGCTGGGCTGCACGACCAGGGAGAAGTCAATGAAGGGTGGAATGCAAAAACGCACGGTCTTACCGGCGCAGGGCTGCAGTCGTTTGCGCGCCCAGTTTTCTCCACGCAGCAGGTGGTTGAACGGGGCTATCGCGATAGACGCCAGCATGGCTTGGGAAACCTAAGAAACTTGTTGAATTCCAGCCAGCAACCAAACGGATTCGGGATCTTTGAGATTCTTCTGTACATGCCAAATCTCATCAAATGTTTCTGGTGATGCGCCGGGGGCATCACGCAACTGGCCATTGAAGCGTACGCTGGCGATAGCCTGATCATCTGTGGTAACCACTTCCAGCAGCTCCGCATTAATAGCGAGTATTTCTGTTTTTTGTGGTTCGTCACCACGCTCACTGATTTGCATGCTGATCTCGGCGTACATCTCTGGCGTGGTGTACTCGCGGATATCATTCAAATCACGCGCATCGTTGGCTGCTTGCAAGCGAATGAAGGAAGTTTTGGCATTGCGCAGAAACGGCTCCACCTGGAAATCCGCAGGAATATTTGCGGCGTGGGGAGTAGGCGCCACTGCTGCGGCAGTCCCCGTTCCCATTGTTGTAGTTGGTGTCACACCGCTGTCGCCGGTGTTCGCACCCATCCCGGAATACTGTAGCGGACGCGTCACCTGTTCCTGCCGAGATTTACGCATCATGCGCACGACAAAGAAAACTGCGGCCATCAGTGCGGCCAGCATCAGCACGTCCATCATATTGATGCCCTCAAATGCGCCACCCATGAACAGCGCTGCCAGCAAACCTCCGGCGGCCAGACCAGCCAATGGCCCCGCCCATTTGCTGCCACCCGCTGCAGCAGCTGCAGCGGGTGCAGCGGCAGTTGGCGATTTGGGAGCGGCTTGTGGGCTGATGGATTGACGTTGCTGGCCAATACTCTTGCCACCACCAAAACGTTTCGCTTCTGCATCAAAAGCGACTAAGCCGAAGCTAAGGACGGCCAAGGTCAGCAGGGTCAGTATTTTGTTCATGAGAGTCTCCAGTGGTACGATCAAAGCGGTGAGTATAGCACTATCGATTCACCTGGATGTCCCGTAAATTGAGCTTGTAAATCGAATCTAGATCCAGCAGCAGGATGGGATGAAACTGGGCGTTTCTGTCCACGCAAGTAATTCCAATTCCAGTTCAAAAGTGAAATGAAGCGATGACGAACGAACGCCTCAGACAGCACGCCCAGGGGGATTTCCTTCGGAGCGAATAACAGTACGGTCAGGCACGAGTAAGGACATTAACGAAGTATCGCCAATGAAATGGAATAAGGTGCAATGAGACAGAATAGGTGCTGCTCTATTCTGGGAAGTTGCAACGCAGCAAGCGTTTTATTCTGCCAACAGCGCGCTCCACTGAATGCTTACCGAGTATCCGAGCACTTGTTCAGAGGTTTTTTTGGTAGATCCATCCCCGCCGCATCAGCCATTTCTCGATTTCAACGGCAATGAATACAACACTTGCCAAGCCGAGACACAGAGCAAGCTCACTCATATCGAGCGGCTCGGTTTTAAAAATCGGATTAAGCGCGGGGAGATAAATCGTCGCCAGTTGCAACAGAAAAGTGATGCTAATGACCAGCACCATTGGTCGATTGGAAAATAGTCCGATGGAAAACAACGAATCCCTTTCCGAGCGGATCGCCAGCACGTGGGCGAGTTGAGCTAGTGTCAGCACGGTGAATACCATGGTTTGCCAGTGCGCGGAGCCAGAGTGATAGGCCCAGGCCTGGATGAGCAAGGTGAGCGCGGCCATCAGTAGCCCCATCCAGATCATGTGCTGCCACATACCATGCGCGAAGATACTTTCCTGAGCTGGGCGTGGTGGGCGATGCATCGCACCACGTTCCGCCGGTTCGGCGGTAAGCGCCAGTGCGGGCAGGCCGTCGGTGACCAGATTGATCCAGAGGATGTGGATCGGCAGTAGCGGAATTGGCAAACCGAAGAAAGGTGCCAACAGAATGATCAAGATTTCAGCGGAGTTGGTGGTCACCGCGTAGCGGATGAATTTACGAATGTTGTCGTAGAGACGACGGCCCTGGCGTATAGCATGGATGATGGTGACAAAGTTGTCATCGAGCAGCACCATATGGGCTGCTTCACGCGCCACGTCAGTGCCGCCTTTACCCATGGCTACCCCGATGTTCGCCGCCTTAAGCGCAGGGGCATCGTTTACGCCGTCGCCGGTCATGGCGACGATTTCACCTTTATCTTGCAGTGCTTTGACGATTTTTATTTTCTGAGCCGGATCAACGCGGGCATAAACCCGTATTTGCTCCACTTCTGTTTCGAATGCCGCTTGATCGAGTTGTGCCAATTCGGCGCCAGTCATCACACCCCCGCCGCCGTCGACTAATATGCCGAGTTCACGCGCAATAGCGCGCGCAGTGGCAGGGTGATCCCCAGTAATCATTACCGGCGTAATGCCAGCCGATTTGCACAGCGCGATTGCTTCCTTTACTCCGCTGCGCGGTGGATCGATCAAGCCGACGAAGCCGAGAAAAATTAGTTCGCTTTCCAGTTCCACCGGATGGTGGCTGGCAGGCAACACCGGCCAATTACGACAGGCCAGCGCCAGCACGCGCAAGCCGTCAGCAGCCATGATTTCGGCTGTGCGCAGCAATGCCAGCTGATCGATGAGTTGTTCGCCGTTTGCATTGAGCATGCGATGGCACTGTGGCACTATCGCTTCCGGCGAGCCTTTGGTAAAAGCCAGCACCGTCTCACCTGTGCGGTGAAAAGTGGTCATGCGCTTACGTTCGGAGTCAAAAGGCAGTTCCTTGAGCCGCGGCATTTCTTGCTCCAGTACCGCCTTGTCAAACCCTGCTGCTTGCGCGGCGTGCAACAAGGCTGCCTCGGTCGGTTCGCCATGCGCTTTGCCGTGATGATCCAGGTGAGCATCGTTGCTCAGGGCCAGTGCACGGAACAGAGTGGGCCAGGGTTCGGCGGGCCGGGCAGATTGCAGATTGGTTTCCAGATGGCCGTCGGCATAGATGGCAGTCGCCCGCATTTTGTTCTGGGTGAGGGTGCCGGTTTTATCGGAACAGATGAAAGTCACCGAGCCCAGCGTTTCCACTGCGGGCAGATAGCGAATCAAAGCATGTTGTTTGACCATTTTGTGTGCGCCGAGCGCAAGCGAAATGGTCACTACGGCGGGCAGGGCTTCGGGAATAGCGGCAACCGCCAGACTTACGGCGGTCATGAACATGAGCAACAGCGGCTCGCCACGGATGATGCCCAGCACGAACACCACTAGGCAAATTGCCAGCGCTGCCAGCGCCAGCCGTTTGCCGAAGCGGGCCAAACGGTTTTGCAGCGGTGTTTTGGTTTCCCCGGCCCCGCTGATCAGTGCAGCAATCTTGCCCAGTTCGCTTTGCATGCCGGTTGCCACCACCAAGCCGCGCCCGCGTCCATAGACGATGGTGGTGCCTTTGTATGCCATGCAATGCCGGTCACCCAGCGGCAGATCAGCTGCTTCCACGGCAGCCGTCTGCTTATCTACCGCAACCGACTCGCCAGTCAGAGCCGATTCATCTATTTTGATCCGCGCTGTTTCGACGATGCGCAGATCGGCTGGTATCAGATTGCCCGCTTCCAGCAGTACGATGTCTCCAGGAACCAGTCCCGCCGCACTGATGATTTCCACCCGGCCATCGCGCAGTACGCTGGCGCTTGCCTCGGTCATGCGTTTGAGCGCAGCCATCGCGCGTTCTGCACGGTATTCCTGCACGAAGCCAATGACGGCGTTCAATATCACAATGATGACGATGGCGACGGTATCTTCTAAATCGCCGACTACGCCGGAAATAACCGCCGCCGCAATTAGTATCAGGATCATGAAATCGGTGAATTGATCGAGGAACATGCGCCACGGCGGGCGACCGCGCTTCTCCTGTAGCGCGTTCAGACCAAAGTGCACCAGCCGTTGGGCCGCTTCGGTGGAGCTCAAACCAGTTTGGGTGTTGACCTCCAACTGGTGTGCGGCTTCATCCACTGACAGCGTGTGCCAGGAAGATTGTTTAATATTCATGCTCAAACAAAATCCAGGTATTGAGGACATATAACAGGAACATGCCCAAGTTCACCCATGTTAGCCTTAACACGACAAGCCATTAATAGATGAAAAACAAACTGACAATTACCAAGGCGTTCATCGTGACGGCAGTGAATAGAGTGAAGGTAGAGCCGAAAGTTAAGGAACCTCTGAATAAGTCCTCCGTGGAATGCCCAGTTGGTACATGAGCTGGCAAAATTGAGATAGCTCGCGTAGTGTTGCGCCAGCGTATCGACACTATCGTTCCCGATCGCAAACCTGTATCGCCTGCGCTGGTCACGCTCCGAGGATTTATGCTCCGGCGCTACACACGGCGCACGCCACAAATTTCAGCTTAGCTTATGAGGCCTTGGCCTGCAACGCAGAAAGTGTCGGATCTTACGGAAATCGATACAGGAAATAATTTTTTGAGTGGCATGATTTGCAAAACATCACCGACATTCCGATACTCAAACTTTTCGGGTTTCCATCTGGAAATTCCGGGTTAGCAATTACAATATCTTGACCGTTGGGAGCATCAGGATGTAATGTTCGCCCTCGGTGGATTGCAGAGTGACTTCTGAAGTCGCATTCTTGGGAAAATGAACTGGAGCGTAAAAATGAAACAAGTAACTTTATTATTAGCAGCTATTGCAGTGGTAGGTTTGGTTGGCTGCACCAAGACCGATAATTACACGCCGGCAGCAACTGCCAGCGGGGAAGACATATTCAACCTGAACTGCACCAAATGCCACAAGCCAAATACCGATGGTAGCGTGATGCTGGTAAGCGCTGCGATGGCAAATAAAGCTGCCATCATCAAGAAAGTGCAGACAGGCAGCATGTCCATGGCTGCCTTCCCTAATATCAGTGGCGAACCGGCAGATCGTTTAGCGGAATACGTATTGGCAAACAGCAAGACCAAATAGTCTATTGGTCAGGCACCCGTTGCCGCCCCTAGCGGCAGCAACGGGTATTCGCATCGCATAGATTGTCACCACAAGTGCCGTACCGCCCCATGCCAAACTCCTGGCAGGAATTAGCATGGATGAGGCGGTCTAATGCCGGACTACCGCTACGCCTTTGGTTTTCTGCCGGGGGAGATCGGTGGAATATATCCCGCTACCCGATAGAGCATACCCTCGCTTTTCTTGCCTTTCTCAAACCGAATCGAGTGGCACATGATCAGCTCGCCGCTGGCGGTCAGGCTTGATACATCAAGGCGCACTTTCGCAAGCGGGATGCCTGTGTCATTAGCGATCTCCGAGTCAAGCCGTTCACCGTGTTGTTTCAGGTATTGCAGAATTTCATGCAAAGAAAATACTCCTCATAAAGCGCTGTTGAATATAAAAAGAAAGTTCATCGGGCTGAGCCAACGCGCCATGGCATCATTTTACCAGAAGCAGCGGCGAAATTACGCCTCCAGTGAATTTGGCGTATCTTGTTCAGCGGCTCCCAAGAAGCGATGCCCCGTGCTACCTGGCACCCGCCTTCTTGAGCAGTTGCACCACTTCCTCGTGGCCATTCTGCGTCGCCGCAATCAATGGTGTGTCGCCATTACGGGTCTTGGTGTTTACATTGGCCTTGGCTGCAAGCAATGCTTGCACTATTGAGCGGTGACCGTTTTGTGACGCTACCATCAACGCGGTGATGCCACGGCCCGCATCGTCGTTCACATCAACCTTGGTTGCGAGCAGCACCTTGACCTGGGAAAGATCGCCCCGCCCGGCCGCGTTGATGAGAGGATGATCTCCTCCCGAGTGAGCCCACGTGCTTGCTGGAACACAGCCTAAAGCCAGCAGCATAGCCACAATATACGGGTACTTCTGTAAACCAGTCACTTCAATTCTCCTTTGCACGAATCCGTGCCTCTCGTCCTCTGGCAAGAAGAAAGGCAAAAGATCAACCAATCAACCATATGGCCCGAAGTATCCTCGGCGTTGGCGTCCCAGTCAAACGTAAATTTTTGACTCCGTAGCAACAAGAAAGTCTATATCGGTCTGTCTCAAAGCGTCGAACCTGGTCAAAGATCCTTTACGAACCACGCATTCTCTCATAGCCTCCGCCGATGAAGTTTCAGTCTATGCTGCGGAAAGTTGGAACCGGCGTGCCAGGAATGGTTCGATCGAAAACTTCGGTGTCTGTCCCAGTACACTTGCAGCGACAACTTCACCCGTGAGCGGTGCTGCCACGATACCGGTGCGGAAGCCGCCGGTGGCGTGAAAGAAATTCTCAAGTTCCGCAGCGGGTCCGAGGATCGGCAACTCATCGGGTGTACCGGGACGTAATCCTGCCCATGTGCGCTTAACCATTACATTGCGCAACGCAGGTACAGCGCGAATCGCACCGGCTGCCAAACTGCACATATCCTCGTAGCGGACTCCAATATTAAAATCACAGTACTCTGTGGTGCTACCAATAATGATTTCACCGTGTGCTTTCTGCAGGATATAGCAGTCGCGCGTGCTCAAGTTCGATCGCAGCGTCCCTGGCGGCAACGCTTCAGTACAGACAATTTGTCCGCGCACCGGATGAATCGGGATTTCAATGTTGGCAAGCCGGGCGATCTGTGCGCTCCAGGCACCAGCCGCATGTTAGCGCAAAGTAGAAATGTCCGCTGGTGATTAAACTCACCCCTGTTTAAAACATTGGCGGACAAATTTAAAATGGACAAACTCATGAGCCAAAAAGAAGTGAAGAAAGCCCAAGTGTTGGAGCTGCTGAAAGACAAAAAAATCAGCCAGGAAGAAGCGGCGAAGCAGCTGGATATTACGACCCGTCA
>CAMDAX010000031.1 GCA_945888885.1 Nitrosovibrio sp. Nv4
GTCTCCCCCTGTACTGCGAAACACACACTATATTCCATCCAACTGTCGGATTCAGAATGATGACTGCTTTATTAACCAACTGGCGCAATCTGAAACGTAACCCATATGCCGTATGGCTAGGATTTGCGCTGATCGGCACCGCACTGGTGCTGCTGCCTTTTGTTACCGATGCGGCGCTGGGCCGCTCCTGGGTGCGGATACTCGACCATACCTTGCTTTATATCATGCTGGCGCTGGGACTCAATATCGTGGTGGGTTTCGCCGGTCTGCTGGATTTGGGTTATGTCGCGTTTTTCGCTGTCGGCGCTTATCTGTATGCATTACTTGCCTCGCCACATTTCGGTCTGCATCTGCCGTTCTGGACGCTGCTGCCGCTTGGCGCATTGGTTGCCTGCATGTTCGGGGTATTGCTGGGCGCGCCGACGCTGCGTTTGCGCGGTGACTATCTCGCCATTGTGACGCTGGGTTTCGGCGAAATCATTCGAATTTTTCTTAACAACCTGAATGCGCCGGTCAATATTACCAACGGCCCACAGGGGATAAACATGATTGATCCGATCATGTTGGGTGAATTCTCTCTCAGCCGGACTCACCAGATCCTGGGTATCACTTTCCCTTCGGTTCACAACTACTATTATCTGTTTCTGCTATTGACGTTACTGGTTATTTTTATTTCCATCCGTCTGGAAAATTCGCGCATTGGCCGCGCTTGGGTGGCAGTGCGAGAGGATGAAGTAGCGGCGCAGGCGATGGGCATCAACACCCGCAATGTCAAGTTGCTGGCGTTCGCCATGGGTGCTAGCTTTGGCGGCGTTTCCGGCGGCCTGTTCGCGGGCTTCCAAGGATTCGTCAGCCCGGAAAGTTTCCATCTGATGGAGTCGATCATGATTCTATGTATGGTGGTGTTGGGCGGCATGGGCCACATTCCCGGCGTGATACTTGGCGCGGTGCTACTGTCGATGCTGCCGGAAGCGCTGCGCTATATCGGGCCGCTGGAGGAAGCGTTGTTCGGACGCGTGATTGTGGATCCTGCTGACCTGCGCATGTTGCTTTTCGGCCTGGCCATGGTGCTGGTAATGCTGCTGCGCCCGGCAGGACTATGGCCTTCACCGGTACGGCAGCGAGAATTTACCCGTCATGATTAATTCCAATCTCAGGTCGAAAGTGAAACGGGTCAATGACGAACAAATACTGCAGACAGTGCGTTCTCCAGGAGGGCTTCCTTCATGGCGCATAGTATGGTCATGCGCGAGTGAGGATATTAATAAAGTGTCATTAATGAATTGGAATAACAAGTCGATTCATAGCCAGATTCCTTGCCGCCATTATGTCGCCATCTGCTGAAGCCGGCTTGCTATTGCAGGCTATCGGCATCAGCAAGCATTTCGGCGGGCTGGCGGCGCTGACGGATGTGTCTCTCACCATTCGTCGCAACGAAATCTATGGTCTGATCGGCCCCAACGGCGCCGGAAAGACCACGCTGTTCAATCTGCTCACGGGCCTCTATCGCGCTGACGGTGGCACAATTTCTTTTGGAGGGGTTAACCTCACCGGCAAGAAACCTCACGAGGTGGCGCAAGCGGGCATAGCCCGTACTTTCCAGAATATCCGCCTGTTCGCCAACATGACCGCACTGGAAAACGTGATGGTGGGGAGAAATCTGCGCACCCATGCCGGAGTGTTCGGCGCGATCCTGCGCGATAAGAAAACCCGCGACGAGGAAAGTGCAATCAGGCAACGCGCGAAAGAATTACTCGACTACACGGCTATTGGTCATCACGCACAGATGCTGGCAAAAAATCTATCGTATGGCGATCAGCGCCGCCTTGAAATTGCGCGTGCGCTCGCCACCGAACCGAAACTGCTGGCGCTAGACGAACCCGCTGCCGGCATGAATGCAACCGAAACTGCCGCGCTGAGACAACTGCTTGAAAGCATACGCCACGATGGCGTAACGATACTGCTGATTGAACATGATGTGAAGCTGGTGATGGGGTTGTGTGACCGTGTGGCAGTGTTGGACTATGGCAAGAAAATTGCGGAGGGAATTCCTGCCGAAGTGCGGCGTAATCCCGCAGTGATCGAAGCCTATCTGGGCGGAGCCATGGCATGAATCTGCTGGAAGCACGCGGCCTGAAGGTCTCCTACGGCGGTATCAACGCTGTCAAGGGTATCGACCTGGAGATCCATGAAGGTGAATTGGTGGCGCTGATCGGCGCCAATGGCGCGGGAAAATCTACCACGCTACGCGCGCTGGTCGGACTGGAACCCCCGGCGGGCGGTATGATTCATTATCAGGGACACTCCATCGTCCGTCAGCCTACGCATCAATTAATCAGAAAAGGGCTGGTGCTGGTGCCGGAAGGACGCGGAATTTTTGGGCGCCTGACAGTAGAGGAGAATCTCCACATGGGTGCTTATTGCCGCGACAAAGCAAAGGAAATTAAAGCGGATGTGCAACGGGTTTATGCCCGCTTCCCACTTTTGCAGGAGCGTTGCCGTCAGGCAGCCGGAACTCTGTCAGGAGGCGAACAGCAGATGCTTGCCATAGGCCGTGCACTGATGTCGCGTCCGCGACTGTTGCTGCTGGATGAACCCAGCATGGGGCTGGCGCCATTGATGGTACAAAAGATTTTTGAGACTATCCGTGCTATCTCAGCAGAGGGTGTTGCCATTCTGCTGGTGGAACAAAATGCCAAGCTCGCGCTGGAAACCAGCCACCGTGGTTATGTGTTGGAAAGCGGCCTGATCACCTTGCATGATGAAGCAAGAGCGTTATTGAACAACCAGAAGGTGCGGCATGCTTATTTGGGGGAATAATTCTTTGCCTTATACCCAATCCTTGCCAATCAGAAAATCGGTATAAAGCTTTTCTTCCGTGCTGCCAGCTTCTGGTTTCCAATCGTAACGCCATTTTACAACGGGCGGTAGCGACATCAGAATGGATTCGGTGCGTCCACCCGACTGCAGGCCGAATAGAGTTCCGCGATCCCATACCAGATTGAATTCTACGTAACGCCCGCGACGGTATGCCTGGAAGTCACGCTCACGTTCACCATAAGGTATATCCAGACGTCGTTGCAGAATCGGCACGTAGGCAGATAAAAAATGATCGCCGACACTTTTGATCAGGTTGAAACAGGTGTCGAAATCTGGTTGATTGAGGTCATCAAAGAAAATGCCGCCGATACCGCGCGGCTCCTTGCGGTGTTTCAAGTAGAAATATTCGTCGCACCATTTCTTGAAGCGCGGATGATACTCATCGCCAAATGGTTGCAGCGCGTCTTTGCAGGTCTGGTGAAAATGCACAGCGTCTTCTTCAAAACCATAATAAGGGGTCAAGTCCATACCGCCACCAAACCACCATACTGGCTCGGCACCTTCCTTGCGCGCTTCCAGAAAACGCACATTCAGATGCACCGTCGGCGCATACGGGTTGCGCGGATGCAGTACCAGCGATACGCCCATGGCTTCGAATGAGCGGCCAGATAGTTCAGGCCGTGCAGCAGTGGCAGATGCAGGCAACCCGCCACCGAATACGTGGGAATAGTTGACACCGCCACGCTCGAACACATTGCCTTGCTCTATCACGCAGCTTAAACCACCGCCGCCTTCAGGACGCTCCCATTGATCGCGGTGAAAGGTTTTACCATCAACTTGCTCCAAGCCCGCAACGATACGTTCCTGTAACCCAATTAGAAATTCCTTGACTTGTGCAGTGCTCATTGATTCCCCCAATTCCGATCCAGTATCTCGACAAGTGCCATGCATAAATCCACTATTTACGGTGTTGGTTAATAGCCCGATGCCCGATATCGGAGCGCATCTGGCAGCCGTCGAAGCGAATCCCCCCGGCAACTTCGTAAGCGCGGCGTTGGGCTATTTTAACGCTATCCCCCAGTGCGGTAACGCACAACACGCGCCCACCTGCCGTCACAATTTCCTTGCCGTCCTTGCCACCTGACATGGTTCCCGCATGGAATATGTGAAAATCCTGTTGTGCTGCCGGCATGGGTGTAAATCCTGGCAAGCCATGAATTACATCTCCGTTGCGCGGCATATCAGGATAACCATGTGCCGCCATCACCACACCCAGTGCGGTGCGCCGGTCCCACTCGGCTTCGACCTGGTCGAGCGTTCCATTCACTGCGTGCTCCACCAGCGTTAGCAGATCACTTTTCATGCGCAGCATAATCGGCTGGGTTTCTGGGTCGCCCATGCGGCAATTAAATTCCAGCACCTTGATATTATTATCTGGGGTAACCATCAGTCCGGCATAAAGAAAGCCGGTGTAACACTCATCCTCCTGCTTCATGCCGCTCATTACCGGCTGGATCACCTCGCGCATTATTCTGGCGCGTAGCTCAGGGGTGACTACCGGTGCGGGGGAATACGCGCCCATGCCACCAGTGTTGGGGCCCTGATCGCCGTCCTTCAGGCGTTTATGATCCTGACTGGTGGCAAGCGGCAACACATGACGGCCATCGGTCATGACGATGAAACTGGCTTCTTCTCCCTCCAGAAACTCTTCGATCACGACTCGCGTCCCGGCAGCACCGATGCTGTTAGCGACCAACATCGCATCCACTGCGGCATGTGCCTCTGCCAGTGTCATTGCGACCACCACACCTTTGCCCGCAGCAAGGCCATCAGCTTTGATGACGATGGGTGCACCTCGCTGGTTCAGATATTGATGAGCCTTAACAGGATCGCTGAAAGTGGCATAGGCAGCGGTAGGGATACCGTGACGCTGCATGAAAGCTTTAGAGAAATCCTTGGATGATTCCAGTTGTGCAGCTTTTTTGGTGGGGCCGAAAATTTTCAGGCCAGCGGCACGGAAGGTATCCACAATACCTGCCGCCAGCGGCGCTTCGGGGCCGACCAGCGTGAAAGCAATACGCTCCTTCCTAGCGAAGGCCACCAGATCGGGAATAGCAGTGATGGGGATATTCTCCAGACCATCCTCCTGTGCTGTACCAGCATTGCCGGGAGCAACGAATACTTTGGAGGCGCGCGGTGATTGAATCAGTTTCCACGCCAGAGCGTGTTCCCTGCCGCCGCCGCCAATCACGAGGAGTTTCATTTGCAACCATCCCTTAACATTCAGTGCCTGAAATGTCGCGCACCGGTAAACACCATCGCCACACCTTGTTCATCTGCAGCAGCAATAACTTCTGCATCGCGCATACTGCCGCCAGGCTGAATGACCGCCTTGGCACCCGCCTGAACCACCACGTCCAGTCCGTCGCGAAATGGGAAAAATGCATCCGAGGCAACTACCGAATCGGCCAGATTAAGTCCCGCGTTCTGTGCCTTGATCGATGCAATGCGAGCACTATCCACCCGGCTCATTTGTCCCGCACCCACACCCAGCGTCTGACCGTTGGCGCAAAATACGATGGCGTTGGATTTGACGAATTTCGCCACGCGCCATGCAAATAGCAAATCCTGCAATTGTTGCGGTGTGGGTTGTGCCTTGGTCACCACTTTTAACTGGGCGATCATGACGTTGAGATTATCTGGAGTCTGTACCAGTAATCCACCCCCCACACGCTTAAAGTCCAGAGCGTTGCTACCTGCCTGCAACGACAGGGTGAGCACGCGCACGTTGGGTTTTTGACTGAGAACTTGTTTTGCTTCATCGGTTACTTCCGGCACAATCACCACTTCGACAAATTGTTTGATTATCGCTTCGGCTGTAACACCGTCCAGCGTGCGATTGAAAGCGATAATGCCGCCAAAAGCGGAAGTCGGGTCGGTGGCGAATGCCAGCTGGTAGGCAGCAAGCGGCGTAGCGGCTATAGCCACGCCACATGGATTGGCATGTTTGAGGATGACACAGGCGGGCACATCAAATGTTTTGACACATTCCCACGCTGCATCTGCATCGGCAATATTGTTATATGACAATTCCTTGCCCTGCAACTGAGTGTAGCTGGCAAGACTGCCTGGAGCAGGTGCGGGGTCGCGATAAAATGCGGCTTGCTGATGGGGATTCTCGCCATAACGTAAATCCTGGGCAATGCTGAAATTGAGATTGAGCCGTTCAGGGAAAGCTTTGTGCTGGCCACTGGAGTCGATTGCGGTAAGATAGTTGCTAATGGCGCTATCATAAGCGGCGGTATGCGAGAATGCTTTTTGTGCAAGCTGGAAACAGAACTTCTGCCCAACCGTACCGCCAGTTGACTCCATTTCCGCCAATAGCGCGGCATAGTCTTCCACGTCGGTCACTACTGCCACATGCCGGTAATTCTTTGCCGCAGCGCGCACCATGGTTGGACCACCGATATCAATGTTTTCTATAGCATCTTCCAGACTGCAATCAGACTTGGCTACTGTCTGACTGAATGGATAAAGATTTACTACTACCAGTTCGATAGTTGGAATCGCCGCCTGTTCCATTGCCGCCATATGTTCAGGCAAGTCTCTCCGTGCCAGAACGCCGGCGTGAATTTTCGGATGCAGGGTTTTGACGCGCCCGTCAAGCATCTCAGGAAATCCGGTGTAATCGCCGACTTCGGTGACGGTCACACCAGCGTCTTTCAGCAGCTTGGCCGTGCCGCCAGTGGAAAGAATGGTCACGCCAAACTGACGCAACCTCTGCGCAAATTCGACAATGCCGGTTTTGTCGGAAACACTGATCAGGGCTTGTTTAATGGTCATCTATTGGAGTGTTGCTGAGAGTTGGTGGCCGTGATCCGCTACTACACTATCCGGCCACGCGCGTTACTTGCTATTTGATCTGGTACTGCTTCATTTTGCTGCGCAGAGTATTACGGTTTATACCAAGTAATTCAGCGGCACGGGTCTGATTGTCCTCGGCGTATTTCAGCACCAGTTCAATCAGCGGTTTCTCCACGCTACGCATCACCATGTCATGAATGGGATGAGGTTTCTCACCGTCCAGATCTTTGAGATAGCTTTCTACGGCCTTGCGTACGCAGCAGGCAATTTCATTTTCTTTGATCACGCAGCCAGCTCCTCGCACTCAATATAAGTTAATCGTTGTCCGTAGTTGGCAAGCTTACTAAAAAATTCGTTGACCGCCGACACTTGCTGATCAGTGGTTTGTAACTGGTTCATGGCATGACGAAATGCGGCGGAGCCAACCAGTCCCCTGGTGTACCAGGAGATGTGCTTACGTGCGATGCGCACGCCGGAATATTCACCATAAAAATCGTACAGGTCATATAGATGGTTGATAAGCACACGGTGGATCTCGGTCACTTCCGGCAGCGGCAGATGATTGCCAGTTGCAAGATAATAAGAGATCTCGCGGAATATCCACGGCCGTCCCTGCGCGGCGCGGCCGATCATGACAGCATCAGCCCCAGTATACTCGAGTACCTGCCTGACTTTCTCGGGCGTAGTGATATCGCCGTTGGCAATGATCGGGATTTTCACCGCCGCCTTTACTGCTGCAATAGTATCGTATTCGGCGATACCTGTGTAGGCGCAAGCGCGGGTACGGCCATGAATGGCAAGTGCCTGAATCCCCGCATTCTCGGCAATACGTGCCACGGTTAGCGCGTTTCTGTGCTGCGTGTCCCAGCCAGTACGAATCTTCAAGGTGACGGGGACATCCACCGCGCTAACCACTGCATCGAGTATTTTTCCCACCAGCATCTCATTCCGCAACAGCGCGGAACCAGCCATCACATTGCAGATTTTTTTGGCTGGACAGCCCATGTTAATGTCTATGATCTGAGCGCCCTGCGCCACGTTGTAGCGAGCTGCTTCAGCCATCAGAACGGGGTCGGCACCCGCAATCTGCACCGAGATTGGATCAACCTCGCCTGCATGATCGGCTCGACGCCGAGTCTTTTCCGAGCCCCACAGCAGCGAATTACTCGATACCATTTCTGATACCGCCATACCTGCGCCCATACTCTTGCATAACTGCCGAAAAGGACGATCGGTCACTCCCGCCATGGGTGCAACAATTAGGTTGTTTTTGAGAATATGGGGACCGATCCGCATGGCTCTGGTTCGTTAAATATGAATAGTAAGGTGGGCACTTCAGAGTGAAACGGGGCGAGAAGAAGTGCAATTCTAAACCCATGATGGTTACATGGAAAGATGTTATTGCCAGAATTTAAAAATAATAATGCAGCGACGGATTAAAGATCCGCTAAACAAGTCCTCCGTTGAATGTGCATTGCAGGAAAATCGGATGGCTACCGCAACGCTGGTACAGCATTGCGGCACTATTGTTCCCGATCACAAACCTGTATTCGTCTGCAATGATCGGGTTTCGAAGGCCTGCACTCTGGCGTTGCACAAGGCGCGCAACGAAGGTTATAGTTTGGTTTGTGAAACCAAAACAGACAATGCAGGGAGCCCTCTGTTTTACGAAATATTTTTATAAGCAATCTGCTTTGTCAGATTTCTGGCAGAGGAGGTCGGCCATTCGGGACTTTGTCTTTCAGCAACCCATCCAAAAAACCACCGCCGCTCTCACAGCGTGCTTATTCAGAAATTCCATAACATCGCCAGGACTATTGAGATCTGATTCGAAGCACCATTTTATCATCCGACTGGAGCACATCTACCTTGCGCAAGAAGTTTTGCCCAAGTAATGCTATATCTCCCTGGACACCAACACCCACGCTAAGATCTTCCAATACAATACCTCCGGCTTCAATAGTTTGCCTTGAAACAATTTCACCCATGACAGCACCATTTGCGGTCATGAAATTAGCAGGGGTACCTCTGGGCAGATCAGCTTTCCGCGCAATATCACGATTAATAGATACTGTGCTGGCTCCCGTATCCACCATAAAATCTACAGGATGGCCATTGATTGCACCTCGTACATAATAATGCCCATCCCGTGATCTCGGGATCACCACTTCGCCGCTAGCCAACTCTGTGCTGGCTACGGCAATTGTTGGTTTCTGGCGGGCATCGAAGTATAAATAAATCACACCGGAGATGGTAATCCAGATCGCGAGAGCAGTGATGTGGCCCAAAGGGAAACGACTACCCATGCTATTAAGAATTTCTCGATTTTGGTCGATAGAAATAGATCCGCCACACGCTTGGCGACCTTTGTGCAACGAGGGACACTAATCTCTTAACCTCTTGCACCGAACATCATGCGGCGCGCGACGAAACGTTTAACTGGGGGCAGGCAATCGAGAGCACTTAATCCCAGGTTGCGCATGCTGCGCAACAAAGGATCGTCGTTGGAAAAAAGTTTTACCAGAGAGTCAGTGAACACCCGTCCCGCTCCGCTATCCATCTGGCGTTTGTGGCGATATCTTGCCAGCATTGGAGGTGTACCAGTCTCAGGCACTGACGCGATGATTTCATCGGCCAGTTCCCAGGCATCACGCAATCCCAGATTGAAGCCTTGCCCGGCAACCGGGTGCAAGGTTTGTGCCGCATTGCCTACCAAAGCGATGCGTTGCGCTGTAACAGGGGTAGCATATTTAAGTGCGAGGGGGAAACCCGAGCGCTTGCTGGCATCGACAAAGTTGCCAAGACGATCGCCAAAATGATCATGCAACCGGGCGAGGAAGGTCGCGTCGTCCATGCCGAGAATCTCCTGTGCTGCTGATGGAGAAACAGTCCATACCAGAGCAAAGTGCTCGCCTAGCGGTAATAGCGCCACTGGGCCATCGGGAGTAAAGCGTTCATAAGCCACGCCGCATTGGGGAAGCGAAGTCTTGATACGTGCAACCACCGCCCATTGATGATATTCATGTACGTGCTGGGTCACACCTTCGATTTGCCCGGTCAGACGACCGCCGTCAGCCAGCACCAGCAGATTTGCTGTTGCCAGCTTTTTCGCTCCACCATGCTGAAACTCAACTTGCCCCTGTGCAGCGCTTGTTTCCAGTCGCGTCACTTGGGCGCCATCCAGGTAATCAACCCCGCAACCCCGCAACGCCTCACGCATAGCTCGGAACACATCATGGTGATTCACTACATAGCCCAAGGCCGGCACCCCGATATCAGTAGCGGTCAACACAGCACGGCCGAAGCCGCCACGATTGGAGACGTGTATGGTCGTAATGGGGGTAACTTCCGGCAGCACTCGCCACACGCCTAGACGCTGCAAGATCAGGCGACTGCCATGTGATAAAGCTAGTGGGCGCGAATCTTCCGTTTTTTCCGGTAAGCCACGCGCTTCCAGCAGTAGCGCTGTTACGCCGCTGCCGTGCAATGCCAGCGCCAGCGCCATGCCTACTGGGCCGCCACCGATAATGATGAGGTCATAATGGTTCAAAGTCATGGTGTTTTGGGTGCTTTTGCGTTCAATTTATTTACTCTTTGTCTTGTCAGTTCTTATTTCTATAATTTCCGCATCCTCGATTACTTGGTATTCACCCTCTTCTGCCGCCATGGACTTGCGTAATTTCTGGCGCAGCCACGAGAGCCGGAGCCAGAATCCGGCGACAGCAATTGCGAATAAACCAAGAAAGATGGCAAAAAATAAAACCCCCAGAACTGCCAGAATGATAACTCCGGGAACCAAGGCCAGATAGAATACCCATCGACGGATAGGAGAAGTATGCATAATCCGTTCTTCCGCAGCACTTGTTTCATCATGCTGGGATATGCGTCTGATGATTATCTTCCTATTGTCATCCATGACATCCTTGCATCAACTCTTCTATCTCTGCCACCATCTTGGGTGCGGTTGCTGTCAATATTTCACATCCTGTCTCTGTTACCGCCACATCGTCCTCGATGCGCACGCCAATATTCCAGAAATGCTCGGGCACGTTGTCCGCCGGACGGAGATAGCAGCCCGGTTCCACCGTCAGGGTCATTCCCGGCTGCAACGAGCGCCAGTCGCCGTTGAGTTTGTATTCGCCTGCATCATGCACATCCAGCCCCAACCAGTGACCGGTGCGGTGCATGTAAAAACGCTTGTAGTCTCCTGACTGGATGACCGCATCCACGCTGCCCTGGCACAAACCCAAATCAATGAAACCCCGCGCAAGCACTTGCAGCGCCGCTTCGTGCGGCACATTCCAGAGGTTACCCGGTCGCACTGCGGCTATTGCCGCCGCCTGTGCCGCCAACACCAGTTGGTATACATCCTTTTGCACCGGACTGAATTTTCCATTCACCGGAAACGTGCGCGTAATGTCAGAAGCATAACCATCCAATTCGCAACCAGCGTCGATCAATAGCAGGTCGCCCGATTTCAGCTCTGAATTATTGTTAATATAGTGCAATACACAGGCGTTGGCGCCACCTGCAACGATAGACGTGTAGGCAGGGGCTTGCGCGCCATGACGACGGAATTCATGCAGTAGCTCTGCCTCCACTTCATACTCGTGCAATCCGGGCCGGGTCGCGCGCATTGCACGGCGGTGGGCGCCGCTGGAAATTTCTGCCGCACGGCGCATGACTTGAAGCTCTTCCGCACTCTTGAACAAACGCATTTCATTCAGCAGCAAATGGCTGTCATGAATTTCGGAAGGGGCAACGACACCGCTACGCGACTGTTCCCGCACCCGGTTGATCCAGCCGGTCAGGCGTACATCCCAAGCTGTATCCTGTCCCAATGCACAATATACTGCAGGCTGATCTGCCAGTAATTTTGGCAGCATTTCATCCAGCCTGGAAATGGAATATGCCTCGTCGAAACCGAATGCTTCTCGCGCAGCATCAGGGCCGTGGCGGAATCCGTCCCATATTTCGCGCTCCGCATCTTTGTCACGGCAGAACAGGATGTGCTTTGGTTCGCTCTCACCGGTTCCTGCCACTAGCACCAGCAGCGCCTCCGGTTCGCCGAAGCCTGTCAGGTAATAAAAATAGCTGTCGAAACGATAAGGATAATGTGCATCCCGGCTTCGCACCCGTTCCGGTGAAGCAGGAACTATCGCTACTCCTTTTCGCATCTGTGCGGCCAAGCGCTGACGGCGTTCGCTGAAAGATTTAATTTGGATCATGGAGGGGGATTTTCACAGGATTTGCAGGATAAAGCAAAGTTCGCCGGGTGGGGTAACTAACCACCTTACAAGATTAGAGGTGCTCCAGATTGCTGAGCCGGGCATTGAGCAGTCGCAGACGTTCCGGCGTACCAACGTCTACCCATACCCCCGGATAATGTTGGCCGCTGGCTTTTCCCAACGCAATCGCCTGGCACAACAGCGGTGCGAGTTTTGCCGCCGCACCGGGCATCACGTCCCTGAAAAGCTCCGGCTGGTAAACGCCAATTCCGCTGAAAGTGAGTTTATTTCTCTCTGCTAATGTCACGCTATCGGAATCGAGAGTGAAATCACCATCGGTATGGTGTGCTGGATTGTCCACCAGCACCAGATGCGCGAGAGTCCTATCGGAGTTTGCCTGCATATGCCATAACACCGGCAGCAGTGCGGAAAAATCTATTTCGCAATAGATGTCAGCATTGATCGTCAGGAACGGCTGTGCAGCTGCTTTGCCCCCCCCCACCTCATTCCTCAACAAAGGTAATGCCTGGGTAATGCCTCCCGCAGTTTCCAGTGCTACCAGTTCGTGCGAATAACGGATACTGACACCATAGCGATTACCGTTGCCTAATGCGGCCTCAATCATCTGTCCCAGGTAGGAGTGGTTGATGACGATTTCGATAAAACCCGCGCGTGCAAGATTTTCCAGATGATATTCGATTAGCGGCTTACCGCCTGCATACAGTAACGGTTTGGGCAACGTGTCGGTCAAAGGACGCATGCGCTCGCCGCGACCAGCGGCTAGAATCATCGCCTTGAATGGCACACTTTTAGAAAGAGTAGCCAATTGCTGTATCCGGTTTCTCGTCTGCCAGTGTATCCAGCAGCAGCAGCAGCGGATTAAGTTCACGGTAGCGCTTGCAGGCCTTACACAAATAACTCATGACCAACGGCATGTCCTTAAGGTAGTCAATTTTGCCGTCACGATGAGCCAAACGGGCAAATATGCCTAGTACTTTGATGTGGCGCTGTACCCCCATCCACTCAAAGTCGCGGTAGAAGTCAGAAAAATCGCCAGCCACTGGTAGACTTGCTTTTTTTGCTTTCTCCCAATAGCGTATCAGCCAGTCCAGTACTCGCTCCTCGTCCCAGCAAATATAGGCGTCCTTGAACAACGATACCAGATCGTAAGTAATCGGACCATGAACTGCATCCTGAAAATCCAGGATACCGGGGTTAGGAAGCGTGACCATCAAATTACGTGAATGATAGTCACGGTGCACGAACACGCAGGGTTGGGCTATATTGTTTTGCAGAATTCGGGTGAAAACTGCGTCAAGCTCCATTTTCTGATCCGCATCCAACACTATCTGCAAATGCTGGGCGATATACCAGTCTGGAAACAAATTTAATTCTCTCAGTAACAGCGCTGCATCATAATCCGGCAGCACACCTGGATGGCTTGCCAGCTGGATTTTAATGAGTGCATCCACTGCGTCGCAATATAGTTGATCGGCTCTACCCGGATCATCATTCAGTGCTTGCAGATAGGTGGTGCTGCCAAGATCGGAGAGCAGCAGAAATCCATGCGCCAGATTCTGCGCCAGCACTTCAGGCACATGTACGGCGGCTTTAGCAAATACTTTGGCCGTACGCAAAAAAGAGGTGCAATTCTCCTGCTGCGGCGGTGCATCCATTACGATCCACGTCTCATTGCTGAAAGTTGCACGAAAATAGCGGCGGAAGCTCGCATCAGCCGAGGCTGGCGCCAGCGTGAAGGATTTGCCGGGAAACTGCGTTTTGACCCATTTTTCCAGAAGCTGCAGGCGTTGCAAATTTTCCATAACTAATCCACGATTGCCTAATTACCAGAAGTATGAGATTTTATCACCAAGCAGCACTCTTCACCCGACCGGGTGATGGAGCAGAAACCATGGAGAAAACTATGCTAAACCAAAAAGTATTGGATGAAATTGGCACCAAGGTCAATGAATTATTGGCGCAGAGTCCGGTAAAGGACGTGGAGAAGAATCTGCGGATTTTGCTGGCCGGAGTCTTCGCCCGGCTGGATTTAGTGGCGCGTGAGGAATTTGACGTGCAGCAGGGAGTACTGAAACGTACACGCGAGAAACTGACTGCGTTGGAAGCACGGGTGGCAGAGCTGGAAGCCGCCGGGAAACAAGAGAAAGAGGTTGATCAGCCGATCGCAGACTAATCCGGGGGTCTGTGAATAACTATAGAGCCATGAACACCCCCAATGAAAAATAGGCGAAAAAATATCCGGTCTCTATCCATAGGCATCCATGTCAGCCCATTTTCATGCTAACCCGGAACTATCCCTCCCTCCATGCCGCTAGCTGTTCTCTATAGCCGCGCCCTCTCCGGCATGGAGTCCCCGCTGGTCACGGTGGAAGTGCATATTGCCAACGGTCTGCCAAGTTTCACCATCGTTGGACTGCCAGAAGCGGAAGTAAAAGAAAGCAAGGATCGGGTACGGGCGGCACTTCAAAATGCACAGTTTGAATTTCCCGCTCGACGCATCACCGTCAATCTCGCACCTGCTGACCTGCCCAAGGAAAGCGGGCGTTTCGACCTGCCAATTGCATTGGGCATACTCGCTGCGACCGGACAAATCCCCTCAGATAAACTTGATCAATACGAGTGGGCGGGTGAACTTGCCCTGACCGGAGAATTACGCCCAATACGCGGCGCACTGGCGATGACTTATGGCGCATCGTGCTCGGGTCGTAGTTTTGTACTACCGCTACAAAACGTTGCAGAAGCTGCATTAGTGAAGCAAGCAAAAGTTTATCCAGCGACCTCGTTGTTGCAGATCTGTGCGCATCTTACCGGACGTGAGCCGTTGCAGGTCTATTCCGCCAAACTGGAAACAAATGTAACGGTTGGTACAGCTGATTACCCCAGCATGGAAGACGTAAAAGGCCAAACGCATGCCAAGCGTGCACTGGAAATCGCTGCAGCAGGCGGTCACAGCGTACTGATGCTGGGACCGCCGGGCACGGGTAAATCCATGTTGGCGGCGCGTTTTCCCGGTATCCTGCCCTCCATGAATGAAGAGGAAGCACTGGAATCCGCTGCGATGCAATCACTGAGCAGCAGCGGCTTCAATGTCTCCAACTGGAAGCGCCGCCCTTACCGCGCACCCCATCACACGGCTTCTAGTGTGGCCTTGGTCGGCGGTGGCAGCAATCCGCGTCCTGGCGAAATTTCACTGGCGATGAACGGCGTATTGTTTCTAGACGAATTACCGGAATTCGACCGCAAGGTGCTGGAAGCGCTACGCGAACCGCTGGAGTCAGGCCGTATCACGATCTCACGTGCAGCACGTCAGGCCGATTTTCCCGCTCAGTTCCAGTTGATTGCGGCGATGAACCCCTGTCCTTGCGGCTATCTCGGCCATTACGGCGGCAAATGCCGCTGTACTCCCGACCAAGTAGCGCGTTATCGCGGAAAAATTTCCGGACCATTACTGGATCGCATCGACATTCAGATCGAAGTCCCCGCTGTACCACAGGAAGATTTGATGCGCCAGCAACCAGGCGAGCCGAGCAGCGCCATGCAACAACGGGTGGAGGTGGCCCACCAGCGGCAACTGCAGCGACAGGGTAAGACCAATGCCCGTCTGTCAGTAAAAGGCATAGACAAATACTGCACCCCCGATGCCCAAGGAGAAAACCTGCTCAAACAAGCTATCAGCCGTCTGAATTTTTCTGCACGCGCTTATCATCGCATATTGAAAGTGGCGCGTACCATTGCCGATCTTGCTGGTAGCACGGGTGTAACCAGCGTGCATATCGCCGAAGCGGTGCAATATCGGCGGCTGGATAGGAATTAGAACAGGAAAGCTCTCGGTATGAGGGCTGGCTTATACGTTGCAAAGGTGGCGACATGTCGCCCGCAGTCGTGCTCTAGATTAAGCCCTCGAATGCATATAATACGGCTCTTCGCGTAATCGAGTGGGTAAATTTCATGTTTTTTAGAGTTTCGGGAGCATAGACGTGAGTATTTTCAGCCGTAAATATTCTTCATCGCGTAGCCCATATGCACGGCGTTGGATGACTCGTATCTTGTTATTGAGTCCT
>CAMDAX010000032.1 GCA_945888885.1 Nitrosovibrio sp. Nv4
ATTGAGAGGTGGGTTACGCTGCGCTTCGCCGCAACTAAAAATTAAGGAATCAAAAGCGCAAAACCAGAGGCTCGACACCTCTTTTTTATTCAATCAACTGGCACACTTTTGGCGCGCCATTTGGTACATTTTTACTCCGGCATTGACACCATGTTTTGCCCTCTCCCCATGGCGCATCAATTGCTAATACTGCGCCCACTTTTAGACGATCAAGATAACTTGTCAGCTGATCAGCCAGTTTTTTCCTGCCAAGAAGATCGCTCTCAAAGGCTTGTTCATCAACAAAGTTGGTATTGAGCAGGGCTAAAGGTCGCAACTGATCTGATTGTTGGTTCATGGTTTTCCTTGCGTCAATCTCGTTGACTACGGTGGCATCTCGGTTCTACTCTCCCGTTCATGTAACACGGGGGGGCTATAAATACATCTTGCCTAAATCTAACAGCATTATCCCCTTACTACTAGAAGAGAAAATATCTTATCATCCTACTGTCATTGAATCTTGAATGACTGCTCAGTGTCACAGGAACAGACCAACTCGACCGACAGAAACTGGGACAAATGAGACCATCTCAACTAGTGATAAGTGTTGTTATCAATAGTCAGGATATTGCTTTGTTTATGCGGTAACTGGCAGAACTTTCCCAACGCGGCCATTGGCAAGCATCTGCTCGCAACAGTGCGCTTCAGTGGTACATTTTTACACCGCTATTGACAACTTTTAACCAGCACCAACATCCCTATCCCATCTCAAGCAATTATCTGGATATCGGTGTAGAGCAGTGCCGGGTGGGGAGCCGACACGCCTATCAGCGCAACCTGGACTGCCGCCCCGGCACCACTGCCATCCGCGTCGTAATACACCACCCCGGTGACGGTGTTGTAAACAATGCGGTCGGTGCCGTCTTGGCCACTGGTAAACGCGCCTGATACGAACTCTGCAGCACCAAGACTTCCAATACTCCCCAGTGCGCTGAATACTGCTGTGCTGAACTGCAGTATGTCGGTGCCGGACAGAAAGTCCGTCAGCGTATCCTTGTTACTTGCCGTATTCGCAGCGAAATTGAATACGAAGTAGTCCGACCCATCACCCCCTGTCAGGATGTCATTGCCGTTGCCACCGATCAGGCTGTCGCTGCCGTTGCCGCCAATCAACGTGTCTGCCCCGGCGCCACCATCGAGGGTGTCAGCGAAGGTGGTGCCCGTCAGGGTGTTCGCCCCGGCGTTGCCGATCATCGTCAAGGCGTTACCGACCGCCGCCGCGTTGACATTGAGCGCTGTGGTACCGGTGCTGACGGCTGTCGCTCCACTACCCGTGCCGATCACTACCTGCTCGATGCCGGTATCACCGGCGAACAGGGTCAGCGTGTTCGCGCTCGTCGCTGCAAAGCGGACTTCATCCGTGCCAGCAGCGCCGGTATCGGCAATCTCGGCAGCCAGGTGGTCAGTGGCACGACTGATCACATACACGTCCGATCCCTCGCCCCCATCCAGACTGTCGGTGCCCGCCTTGCCATCAAGCACATTGGTGGCCTCGTTACCTGTGATGATGTTGTTGAGGGTGTTGCCGGTGCCATCAATGGCAGTGCTACCCGTGAGGGTCAGGTTTTCGACATTAGCGCCAAGGGTATAGGTGAGAGCGCTCTGCACCGTATCGATGCCTTCATCTAGATTCTCGGTTACCACAGCCAGGGTATCACCGATCACATAGGTGTCATCCCCAAGGCCGCCCCGCAGCCTGTCGGTCCCGCCGCCCCCATCGAGCACGTTCTGTCCACTGTTGCCCGTGAGCACATTGTTCCCGCTGTTCCCGGTACCGTTGATGGCCGCCGTGCCGGTCAACATCAGATTCTCGACATTCTCCCCCAGGGTGTAGCTGATCTCGCTCTGCACCGTGTCGGTGCCTTCGTTCACCTGCTCGGTGACCACGTCGCCCATGTTGTCAACCACGTAGGTGTCGTTGCCCACCCCGCCGATCATGGTGTCGGCACCTACGCCGCCATCCAGCACATTGTTGCCACTCGTGCCCAGGAGGACATTGTCCAGCGCATTGCCGGTGCCGGTCAGGTTGGCGGTGCCGGTCAACGTGAGATTCTCTACATCCGCGACCAGGGTGTAGCTGATCCTGCTCTGCACCGTATCGCTCCCCTCGTCCACGTTCTCTGTCACCACGTCGCCCACATTGTCAACCACGTAGCAATCATTACCAACACCACCAAGCAAGGCATCCGCGCCGCTTCCGCCATTCAGGGTGTCGTCGCCCGCCCCGCCATCGAGCACGTTGGTCCCACTATTGCCCAGGAGCACATTGTTGAGCGCATTGCCCGCACCATTGATTGCGGTACTGCCGGTCAACGTGAGGTTCTCGACATTCGCACTCAGGGTCCAGGTGACCGCGCTCTGCACGGTGTCCGTCCCCTCAGTGAGCTGTTCGACAATGCTGTCCCCCACGCCAACCACATAGAGGTCGTCGCCCGCGCCGCCAGTCAAGACGTTGGCGGCACTGTTGCCGGTGAGGGTGTTCGCCAGTTCATTCCCGGTCCCGTTGATGGCGGATGCCCCGATGAGCGTCATGTTCTCCACATTCGCGCCGAGCGTATAGGTGAGGCTGCTGTTCACCCGATCCACGCCCTCATTGGCTTGCTCGGTGACGACATCGCCGGCATTGTCTACACGGTAGACATCGTCCCCGGCGCCGCCCAGCATCGTATCGGCGCCCGCGCCGCCGTTGAGCACGTTGGCCCCACTGTTGCCCGTGAGCACATTGCTCAAGCTGTTGCCCCTGCCATTGATCGCCGCAGTGCCGATGAGGGTGAGATTCTCGAGGTTGGCGCCCAGCGTCCAGGTGACATCGCTCACGACGGTGTCGAGCCCTTGATTGGCCGCCTCAACTACCGTGTCGCCCGTACCCGCCACATAGGTGTCGTTGCCCAGCCCGCCGATCAGCGTATCCGCGCCGCTGTCGCCATCCAACAAGTTGTTGCCACTGGTACCCGTAAGGATGTTGTCCAGTGCGTTACCGGTGCCGTTGAGATCGGTCATGCCTGTCAGCGTCAGATTCTCGACGTCGTCACCGAGCGTATAACTGATACTGCTCAGTACCGTGTCGGTGCCTTCGTTGAGTTGCTCCGTCACGACGTCGCCGAGATCGTCCACCACGTAGGCATCATTGTCCAGACCGCCGATCATGCTATCCGCGCCGAAACCGCCATCGAGAAGATCGTTGCCCGCGCCACCTTGGAGGATGTCGGTGCCGGCAAGGCCATTCAGCGTGTCATTACCCAAGCCTCCCGTGAGCATATCCACACCCGAAGTGCCGGTAAGACTGATGTCAACAGGCGCCACCGCTACAGCAGTGGCTGCGCTGCTCAGGCTCTCCGCTGTGCCATGTCCATCGGTATAGCTGGCAATGACCGTGATGGTCTTGCCGACCTCGTTTGTAGTCAGCGTGTAGCTGCTGACCGTGGCCCCGATAATATCGGCTCCACCAACCTGCCACTGGTAGCTAATAATGCCCAGGACATCGACGTCGGTAAGCGTGTTGCTTGCTGTCAGTATTTTCCCCTCTTCGGCTGTGCCACTGATCGTCACGCTGCCGGTGGGCGCATCGTTAACGGCTGCCAGGTTAAAGCTCTGGCTGACCGCAATACTGCCACCGTTGCCGTCGATGACGTTGTAATTAAGAGTAATCGCGCCGTTGAAGTTTTCCGTCGGCGTAATGGTGAAGCTACCGTCAAGATTTGCTACCAGGCTGCCATTGCTGGCAGTCAGGCCGGACACGCTCAGCGCGTCGCCATCAGCATCGGTAAAGCCGGTGAGAAGGTTGGTCGCGCTGACGATATAGGTAGTGTCTTCCGTGCCTGCTGCCAGGATGGATGTAGCCGAACCGGTAGGGGCGTCGTTGACATTGGCTACCGCCAAGGTTGGTGCGCTGCTCACGCTCTCCGCTGTGCCATGTCCATCGGTATAGCTGGCAATGACCGTGATGGTCTTGCCGACCTCGTTTGCAGTCAGCGTGTAGCTGCTGACCGTGGCCCCGATAATATCGGCTCCACCAACCTGCCACTGGTAGCTAATAATGCCCAGGACATCGACGTCGGCAAGCGTGTTGCTTGCTGTCAGTATTTTCCCCTCTTCGGCTGTGCCACTGATCGTCACGCTGCCGGTGGGCGCACTGTTGATGGCGACAAGGTCAGGGGCTTGGGTCTTGCCGTCAAGCCTAATTAATGTGCCATTGAAGCTAATGCCGGATCCTGTCCCCTTGATGTAAAGATACCCGTTAGTGCCGTCGTTGAAGAAGACTAGCTGATCCGATACACTATTATTCCCATCGATGGCGCTCACCGTGGCGGTAGCGCTGGAAGCGTAGCTGTAGTCACCAAGGTATTTGTTGATGCCGGCGATGCCGGTGAATTCGATCTTGTCGCCACTCCCCATATCCGTGATGACATCGTATGCGGTGGCGCTGCTGTCCCCTGCTGCGGTGACATGGAAGATATCATCGCCAATGCCGCCAGTAAGGGTATCGGCGCCTGAACCACCCGTGAGATTGTCATTGCCCGCGCCACCAGTGAGGGTGTCGTTTCCACCCATGCCAAAGAGGCTGTCGTTGCCGTCGTTGCCCCTGAAAGAGTCGTTGCCCTCTTTACCAAAAGTGAAATCATTTCCGCCAGTTCCATTGAATGTACCAGACACGCTTAACTTCATTTCATCCAGAACCGTATAAACATCGTTGATTGACATGCTTTGAATCATGTCCTCCAGCATCAACAAACCATTCCAACCACCGGGATTCAGGTCGCTGCCGGCATATTTTTGCAAATCGAGCAAGTCGCCGAAAGCGTTCTGGGCACTGGCTTGCTTATGACTTTCCAACAAGGCATTCATGCCACTGAAGTCTGGCGTGAAGCCATTAGCCGTGTCCATTAAGGCAATTTCATCAAAGTAGGGTTTGAGTCGCGTTTGCATGGCCAAGGTGCCATAGACGGAGTCAAACAATTGATTGTAGCTCTGGGTGAGCAAATCAAGCCGGGGCTGTTCCATGTTATACATGGCAGGCGTTTTGGTGAAAATGGTTAGGTCGTCGGCAGCGCCGGGGGTGCCCACGTTGAATGCTATAAGTGTGGAGCCACTATCGTTGGTACCCGGGACGATAGGTACAAAATTCCGGCCATAAAATGATTCTAGAGTTTTCAACATACGTTCGATGTTGGCCTGCTGGGCGCTGATGGTGTTATAAAGATCAACGGTACTACTCGTTAATGGAACACCGCTGGGACTGCCACCGCTAATACTGGAATAGCTACCGAACAGAGGTGTGGCATACCGGGCGTTATAGGCATCCAGGGGATTGACCCCAGGTGGTGTGAAAAACAGGTCTTTATTCTGCGCACCCGCCATCTCAAACGAGTCGCTAAAGTTAGCGTTATCCGCCCACTGTTGCAGGACGACTGACGTGGCTTTCCTAAGCTGGTAGTAGGTAGTATTGGCGCCGAGTTGAGCCAGTGTTGTGGCTAGTTCTGGCGATTGACTGGCGGCTTCGCGCAGGTCGCGCACAGCACCACTGCCTTGCATATCAGGCAGGTTAATAACGGCGCTGGTGTCGAAGTGGGTGGTAAACTGACGGTGGAAGGTGTCTTGAACCAGGTTGATGTCGGCCAGGTTCCCGGTGACTTCGCCGGCAGTACCGGTGCTGCCGTCTGTACGGGTGAAGAAACCGAGGTCGGCGATCTGGTTGCCGTTGGCAAGTGTCTGGCTGTGGTCGATGCTACTGACATTTATGGAGACAATACCAAGCTGGCTAAGGGTAAAGAGCTCCCCGTTCTCGGTGATACCATCCTGGTTAAGGTCGCGCCATATCCTGAGATTGTCGAACTGGGCATCACTAGCGTCGATACTGCCATCAGCATTGCCATCCAGATCCCGCAGTGCGTCGAAGCCATCGGCGGCTAACTGGCCGTTGCTCTTGAGGGTGGAGTCACCAAAGAGTTCGCGGCCACTGTCAATTACGCCATTGGCGTTACGGTCCAGGACAAGAAAGCCGTCATCGGGCTTGACCCAGCCGGTGCCTATCTTTACCCCATTGCCGTTCTGGTCAAACAAGATACCAGCCGCGATGCCAACGGTCTCCAGGCCATCACCATCAAGATCTAAGGTTAGAGGGTCGCCGCGGCGGGGTTGGATGAATCTGGCGGCCGAGTTGAAGAGGTCGTTACCCAGATCCTTAATGATACCAAAAACGGATGGCGATTCTACCCACTTCTTAGTTGTATCTGCAAAACTATTAATGGTTTTCCCTTCAACGACACGGTCATATATCCATTTTTCAAGGGTATCTGTTGTTCTCCCATCAAGAAAAGCTGCCAGCCATAGCTTTTCTTCTTCACGTCCAACGTTGTTATTATATCTATCCATATTGTCCGCTTGAATTAAGGAAGCGGTATCTGGATGTCTAAGTTCATGAAAATCCATTATTATTTTTGCAATATTTTCACCTAGTATCATAAGCTTTGCGCTTAATAGAGCATGTCTGTATGCATCATATTGATCATCAACGCTTTTATTGGTAGGGTTGGCTGTTAATCCTCCATATGCATCTGCTCTAGCTATAGCTGCTTGATTAAAAGCTTCGATAAATGGTTGCGTTATAAAAGACATTATAGTTCCTCATATTTTATATAAGCGTCATGACTAGAACAGAAGGTTAAAAGAGAAGCTAACTTTTTGTTATGCTGCTAAGAAACTGGTTTTGTAACCGTTCAAGAATTTCTGAGGCCAAATTCAGGGAGTTGATTCGCTATTCAAGGGGGGGGCTGTACATGGACGAATATCCATGAAGCAGTCCCGCTACCATAGTTTCCATAGGCCGGTGACTTTGCGTCCTTACCTTTCGATAAGTTTGCCGAGTGAGTTTAAACTATTTGCTTTTCTCGAATAAGTCAAGCATCTTTTCATTGACTGTTAGCGTAAGCTCCCCCGTCAAGTAGACAGTTCAGAAGTAGAATTTTTCCCTGCGAGCAGTTGCTCACGGAACACAACCGGGGGCAGGTGTCACGGCAAGCGCCATTGTGGCAACTGTGGGGAATGCCACGGAGTTCAAGAACGGCAGGCAACTCGCGGCATGGTTTGGATTGGTCCCGAAGCAACGCTCCAGCGGTGGTAAGCAGACATTGCTTGGTATCAGTAAACGTGGCGACACTTACTTACGCACTTTACTGATCCACGGAGAACGAGCGGTCATCCGCTTTGCCGAAAACAAGGCTGAACCGGAAAGCTGGCTACGCAAGCTAATGGCTGTAAATAGCGGTGTAAAAATATACCACTGAAGCGCACTTATTTTCGCGTGGATCGCGGAATAAAAGTGTACCAGTCCAATGCCTATAAGCTGACGCCTTTTGCGTCAAGCGAAAGGCGGAGAGGATGTATTCAGTGGAACTTTACGTAAAGATTAGACGTGCGGTGATGGTGGAAGGCAAAAGCGAACGCGAAGTGGCGCATTTTTTTGGGATTCACCGCAAGACCGTCAAGAAGATGTGCCAATATGCGGTACCGCCGGGCTACCGGCGCAAGAGCGAACCCGTCTCCCCCAAGCTCGCCGCCTTCACTGGCATCATCGATGCCATCCGGGAAGCCGACAAACAAGTCCATGCCAAGCAACGCCACACCGCAATACGGATCCTGGAGCGGTTGCGCGATGAACATGGCTTTACCGGCGGCTACACCATCGTACGCAATTATGTTTACAAGGCCGCCATCCGGCAAAAGGAAATGTTCCTGCCGCTGGCACACCGGCCTGGTCATGCCCAGGCCGATTTCGGCGAAGCCGATGGCTACATCGGCGGCAAACTGGTGCGGTTCCATTATTTCTGCCTCGACTTGCCGCACTCGGATGGCTGCTTTGTCAAAGCCTATCCGACCGAGGACACCGAATCCTTTCTGGATGGACATGTTGCTGCCTTTGAGTTTCTGGGTGGGGTGCCGCGATCCATCTTGTATGACAACACCAAGATCGCCGTGGCCCAGATACTGGGTGATTTTGGGCGATACTGCCAGATTGTTGCTGGTTTGGACATAGGAGGGTAGGCGAGATGCAGAAGATCATCGACGCGGAGAAGAGCGACCTGTTCGACGTGCTGGCCCATGTTGCCTACGCCATGACACCGCTGACCCGCGAGGAGCGCGCTGCCCAGGCGATGGCGCTCATCAGCGCGCACTTCAACAGCAAAGAGCAAGTCTTCCTCGACTTTGTGCTGTCGCACTACGTCAGTGTTGGCGTAGAAGAACTCGACCAGGCGAAGCTGACACCATTACTGCGTCTGAAATATCATGACTCGATTGCCGATGCCGTGGCTGATCTTGGCAAGCCCGATGAGATTGGCAGGGTGTTCAGCGGTTTCCAGAAGTATCTTTACCAGGAAACGGCCTGATTGCATAAAAGAAACCAAAGAAGGTTTGGACAGTTTCGGGGGGGAGCTTTCGAATGAAATCGTAGCCATCACTAAGTCCGTGCCGTGACTGTCGAGTATGAAAGGGAGTTTTAGCGATCATACTGGTATACTTTCCAATTGAGGTGTTTCATTTCTAGGTTGGCAAAGCAAGTTGGAAAACATTCGCGCAGCAAACGTTTGTTGGTATTATTGATGGTATATCTTGAAATTAAAAAATATAAACCTAGTAATGGGGCGGTTAAACACTAACTTTTCGACTGACACCGCTCCGCCAATAACATAGCAATTGCAGCACTTGCAGAGCATTTATTATTGCAACATACCCAAGACATACCCAAAAACTTAGGCTGGTTGCCTATAGGTTGGATGATTGTTTTGCGCTTTGCTACAAGTCTCTACCAATAAAAATGAATAGGTTAGACCGAACAACATCTAAATAACGGAGACTACAATGGCAATTTTTACTCATGTTACGCTCGGCACCAATAATTTTGATGCAGCAGTTACTTTTTACGATGCTGTATTAGGTGCGTTGGGTATTAACAATCTCGGCAAGCTTCACGATACTGCCATGATGTATGGCAAAGAATCCTTCGAACTTGTGATTCTTACGCCCTCAAATGGTCAACCTGCCTGTAGCGCAAATGGTGGGACTGTAGGATTCGCAGCAACCAGTCGGGATGCAGTACATAAGTTTCATGAAGCCGGTTTGGCTAACGGCGGTGTTGATGAAGGTAAGCCCGGTCCACGCAGTTTTGCCCCGAATGCTTACGCAGCCTATCTGCGGGATCCTGATGGCAATAAGATTACTACCATTTGCTTTGCCTCGGAGTGAACTTAACGACTGGGTGAATGCTGACGTCAATCTAAAGCTGACCGGTCAAAGCCATTTGTGCCGTTATGAGCTTGGCTGTAACCAGACTTTCACCCACCAGAAACTAAAAACGCCGGGCTATCTCTAGCACTTCACCGAGATATAGTCAAATCTGGTGTATGGCCTGTTATTGACATAATGCGTTAGGCGGCGAGTTTCTGCTGAACCGGCGGATTGTCTTGCACCGGTTCACCGTCTTTGAAGGGAATCCCTTTCAATAACAGTTCGATTTTTTCCGAGCCACGTATTTTTTGCCAACTCTTTTCAGTCTCCTCGATCAGTTTGAATGCGAACCCAAGGAACGTCGCACGTGACACGCAATTGCGGGTGCGACTGGTTCTGTGACGTACTGTGGCGAACATCGACTCAGTCGGTTTGGTCGTACGAATATGCTGGTTTATCGTAACTTCACACCCTACAGCGTGCTCCAGAATAAATCGTATTGTTCCGGGAAAGGCCCTGCTTTGTAGTCAATCCTGCTTTTGGCCTGTATCTCCTGCCGGATTAATACCTGGCGCACCATCTCTGGGATCATCACCATGCCTACGTAACGTCCCAGGCATTCGTGACTGCCAAAACCAAAATGGAAATAGTTGTACCAGTTGCGGTGCGGAATAAATTCATCGGGAGATTCAAATGCCCGCTCATCGAATGTCGCTGACAAGGTCACTGGCAAGACATAGGTACCTGTGCGGAGGACGGTTTCATGATCCGTACCCTTGGCAGCAGTGTAATCGCTGGCAGTCGTACGAAACAGATAGGGAGTAATCGGCACAAAGCGCAAGGCTTCCCAGACAATGCCATCGAATTCGGCGGGCGTATCCTGCTGTGCAGCAGTTTTTGCCTTGGCAAGCCATTCCGGACGCTCAAGCAGATATTGGAGTACCTGCGCCACTGCCTGCGAAGTGGTTTCAATTGCGCCGATCAGAAGGCCGCCCGCATTAATACCCTGGCGCTTGATGTCAAAATTCAGTTGTTTTGGATAACCCGTACGCAATATCCTCGTCACAATGTCGTCGTCCAATCGCACCAGAGTCGATAGCGTTATTTCTTCTGCTTTCACTGCCAGAAAGCGGCGGGCAATAAGCTCAAGTATAAATTTTCCGAGCTTTTCGGAAGTTTCATTGTGGCGATCAATCACAGATTTGGATTTTTCTGGCGGCAATAAATCGAAGGGTTGATTATGAAAAGTATCATACTGGTTCCAGTAAGACCATTCGATCAAGTCACGCCGTTTCGCGCCAGTAAGACCGAAGTATTCGCGTACCAGCGTCGCTGGCACCATACGGCAGTAATCATTAACCACATCAATGTAGCCGTTGGCAGTATCAAGTATCCCCTTGGCAATATCCCCCACCATGGCACGCACTACCGGAAGATCATCACGATTTAACATGCACTGCATCAGCGATTTCTCGCGGGTGTGCAAGGCATCATCGTCATGCGCCATCATATAATCACCCATTTTCGGAACGTAAGGCGCGACCGTAAATACTTTTGGCATGCTCAACACTTCCCTGACATCATCGAAGCGTGTAATCAGGGTACATTTTGGAGTCACCAGAATGGGTCGATTCTCACGTAGCTCCTTGAAAAATGGCAACGGCTCTGCATCAATCCAACGACGGACCATTGGAAACTTATCTGCATCAGCGGCTGCGTCATACTGCGCCAGATAATGGTTTGTGCTTGTATTCATCGGTAAACTCCCTTATGTATAGTAAGTTGCGATTGATTCGAATTATTAGATACGCCCTATAGAGTCTTCAAATATTCCAGCAAGTCCAGGCGTTGTTCTTTGGTCAGCGCCGGCAGAATTTCGCCAGTAGTCTGTGCTGTGTGTCCGGATGCATATTCGTGTCCGGCATTACTGTTACCCGGAAAGCTGGTATTGAAAGTAAAACCTTCATATCCGCTATTTTTTAAACCTACATTGACTGGGTCGAATTCGCGAGATCCAACTTCAAATTTGTCTGGGCGGTATTCACCATTTTGCAGGTTGCCGGGCCGTTTCTTTGGCAACAATAAATCATAGAGCGTTGGCACTGAGCCGTTGTGCAAATAAGGTGCGGTCGCCCAGATACCATTTAATGACCGCGCCTTGTATGCATTCAGCGAAGAGAGTGGATTGGCCGTGGTATCTGGATCGTAATTTCCATGTTTGATCGAAGGTTTGATCTCATTATGAAGAAATGCGGATGCCAGGTCACTAATCCAGTCGGCCCAGCGGCGCAGAAACCATTTGTCTGGATCGGGAGTGGCAACCACGTTCAAGGTTGCCTTGGTTAGCAATGCGGCAACCGGGGCCTGCCGGTCAAGCAGAAGGTCGCCCACGCCAAGGCTCACATACTGATTTCGCAGAATGCCAGAGAAACCCTGATAGTTGAAACTATTAACAGCCATCTGGGGGTCGGTGCCGACATCGCTGACTCTCGACATATGTGCTACGACACGGCGATCAGCGGAAGTACGATCAATTCTTGCATGACAACTTTCGCAATAACGGTTGAATAAATGCTCTCCGCGTCTGGTTCTGCTCTTATCGATGGCTCCAAGAATTTCCTCTGGCCATAGCGGAGATTGCAGGCTTCCAAGACGCGATTCAATGCGGCGCAGGTTATGTACATCAACGGAAGAATCGAAACTGATGTGAGTGCCATTAAAACCCTGTCCGCCAATGAGTGAAGACAGCGAGAATCCTTCTTTTTCTGCCCAGTCAAGTGTACCGAACACGCCAATGACTTCTCCCGTATTACGTCCAACTGGCCCCAATCCGGCATTGGAAGCTATGCCGTTCCATTGCACATAATCATGTTGAGGGATATCCCACAGGAAGGGGTAGCTGACTGGCGCATCGGGTGGATTAAATAGTTTGTGGCGCAGACGTCCGAGCTGCCTTGGCGTCAGGAGTTCGCTGATGCGCTCGACAATGTGGTCGCGCTGATCGCCGCTGATGACATTATCCACCTTGTCCATGATTGAATTCATCTCTTCTTCCGTCAATGCATCGTCACGCAACACGTCGGTGCCACGCAACAATTCTTTAAGCTGTTTTTCGCTTATGACGTGTTCCAGAACCCGGTTATAAATACGTCCGAATGCATCCAGCCGCGCGTAGCCATAATGAGTCGGGCTGCGATTGACTACAATATAAGTTTCGAGGCGCTGATGATATTTTTTGAGGTCATTGAGTATCTCGGTTTCTGAAGTGTAATTGCCGCGCATCAATACATTTTTAATAAACCGGGTTCGAACAGCTTCGTCGTTCTGAACTGTTTGCATGGCGCTGACGATATCCTTCATCAAAGTTTCCATATCCGCACCTGCCGGCCCACCATCAATACGTATGCCAGTACCTTGGTAATTTACCTGACCAGTGTGACAGGCGGCACAGGTCAGACCAACATAATTTTTCCCCTTATAATCATCCTTAACCCAGCCAACCGGTAGCGCATCCGGGTTATTGGGGCTGGCTTTCTGCGGCAAATACCGGTAGCGATTCATATTCTCGTGAGCGCGAAACAATTCTGATTTTCCGGCCTGCTCCAACTCCAGGAAGAAATCATACGGCATCATATTTGATCCCTGCGTGGTGTTGTAAAACCACATGCTATCAGCAGGGCTCCAGCCTTGATTGAGGTACTTGATAGTGGTGAAGCTGTCACCAAAAACATCCTGTTTGACGGTGGTTGCGCCACGCTCAAGGTCATCGTCCTGAATCGTCGCACAGGCAGGCAGCAAGATCACGTTGATAAGAAGCAACGCAGAAATTAACGATGGACGCCGCCTGGTTAATATTGCAGAAGATTGTTTCATGATGCCCCCCTTGTAGCCGAAATAGTGCTTCGAAAAATTATTGTTATCGGTAACCGCATTCGGTTGCTTTTGATGCAATTAGTATAGACCATGATTCCGGTAGCGTGTGCAAAATGGCAATGGTTCGTTGTTGATTCGGTGGGAGAGCCAGCTCGCTGATCAATATTTGTTCCCTATGCGCTTAGCTTATAAGGACTTGAGATATTCGAGCAAGTCTATACGCTGATCCTTGGTCAAAGCTGGCAGCATCGTCCCATCTGGTTGTGGGGCACGACCGGAAGCATACTCGTGGCCACTGTTATAGTTGCCCCAAATGCTGGCACGGAACAGGAAGCCGTCGTAACTAGCCGATTTCAGGCCAACCTTCACCGGATCGAACTCACGCGAGCCAACCATAAATTTGTCCGGTCGATACTCTCCATCTACCGGATCGCCAGCTTGCCTCTTTGGCAACAGTAAGTCATACAGCGTTGGCACGGAACCATTATGCAGATACGGCGCGGTTGCCCAGATGCCATTAAGGGGGCGAGCTTTATAAGCCATTATCGAGGCAAAAGGGTTAGCTGAGGTATCCGGAGTATAGTCACCACGTTTGAGTGAAGGCTGGACTTCATTGTCAAAAAATGTGTGTGCAAAATCCAGCAACCGTTCGCTCCATCGTTGTATAAACCACTTGTCTTTATCCGGCGTAGTGACCACGTTGCGGGTGGCAGATGTGAGTAGCGTAACCGCTGGCGCCTGACGTTGTAACAAAATATCGCCCACACCGACGCTGACATACTGGTTCTGCAGAATGCCGCTGTAACCGTTAAATTGTGCGCTGTTTGCTGCCATCTTGGAGTCGGTTTTTATCGACGAGATCGCAATCATCTGAGCTACTACGCGACGACTGGAGCTCGTGCGATCAATTTTATCGTGGCAAGACGAGCAGTAGCGGGTGAACAGTTTTGCGCCATTGGCTTGCCGGGTTTTATCAATCTTGGGCAGGATATGCTGCGGCCAAAGTGGTGATGTTAATTTTCGTAATTGCTTTTCCACCCGGCGCAAATTGCGAATATCGATCGAGGACTGGAAGTCGATATGCTTGTTACCAAAGCCTTGGCCACCCAAGACCGAAGACAGGGTTATTCCATCTTTTTCCTGCCAGTCCAGTGTAGCAAATACGCCAATGACTTGGCCGGCATTACGGGCCATTGGACCGATGCCGCTATTGCTAACTCTTCCATTCCATTGCACATAGTCGTGCTGTGGAATATCCCACAGGAATGGATAACTTACCGGAGCATCAGCCGGATTGTAAATTTTATTGCGTAGTTCGATGATCTGCTTGTCAGTCAGATGCTCTTGGATGCGTTCAATAATGTGACCCCGATCATTGCTGCTCAGCACCGGTTCCACCCCTTTCATGATCTCGGCCAAGGCTTCCGGAGAGTGTGTTTCGGCCAACAATTCACGCAACTGTTGTGCGCTCATGATGTGCTCGAGCACGCGGTTATAGATGCGTCCGAATGCATCCAGCCGTGCATAACCATAGTGTGTCAGCGGTCGTTTCGTATCTCTAGGGCTATTAACAATGGCATAAGTCTTAATGCGTTGTGCGTATTTCTTCAAGTCAATTAGCACATCTTTTGCATCGTCATAGCTACTCTGTTTCAGCACATTGGCGACAAAGCGGTTACGTTTTTCCGAATTTTCCAGGGTGACATGCATGGCTTTTGCCAAGTCGACCATGAAGGTTTCCATGTCCGAATTAGCTGGGCCACCGTCGACACGAATACCGACACCAGCGTAGTTAATCTGGGTGGTATGGCATGCGGCGCAAGTAAAGCCCATGAATTGCTTACCTCGGTATTCGTCACGCACCATTCCCACGGGCAAGCCATCCGGGTTACTGATGGTGGGGTTTTGCGGTAGATAACCATAGCGATTGATGCTCTCATTGCTACGGAACAAGACTTGGGAATCCACTTGCTCCAATACCAGGAAAAAATCATAGGGCAATAAATTGGAGCCTTGGGTAGTGTTATAGAACCACAGACTATCTGATTCCGACCAGCCTTGAGCAAGGTATGCTGTCTTGGAAAAGCTATCGCCGAACTTGTTTATTTCGATTGTGGCGGCACCACGATCAGGATCGTCATCCCGGAATTCATACATCCGAGAAAATACACCGATGCTTGTCCAAATGGCCGCCAATATCAGCAAGGCCAGCAAGAACATGGTAGCCCATCTTAAACCGCGCTTTGCAATTTTTGGTTGCCTGATTCCCACGGCGTTTCTCCTGAACGGTGTCGTGGATCTGGCTTGAGTTTAATCCAGATAATTCATTAGACGGATCTCCGAGTTCACGTGAGTGCTGGCGGAATGGTGTTTGTATCGAGTAACACTTTAAGTGCTGTAAGTTTCACTTTCCAGGACTGGCTTGTCATGGTGGAGTCCGTAGGCAAACCAACCACCAGTTGCTCTACTGCATCCCCCTGTGCAGCATCATAGCTGAAAAAAAACTGCTGTAATTCCTCACTATTCGTAATGCCTGTACAACGGACAAAGCCAGGATAATCCTCGCGTAAATGAGCCGCAAGCCATGCTTGATTTATCCATTGGTTCAACTGACTGTAGCTGAA
>CAMDAX010000033.1 GCA_945888885.1 Nitrosovibrio sp. Nv4
TGCTTGAGCAAGCCGTGTTCGCCAATCAGGTCTTCGGGCTTCTGGTAGTTGGCTAGCAATTGGTCGACGAGTTCATGCAGGGCTGCATTCTTTGCTTTCTTTGCTACGGTCATGTTCACTCCTTGTTGAAGTTAGACAGTTTCCTGCCAAATGACCGTTTACACAAAATTTCTTACACTCTCAGAAATTGCGTTGCGCATATAATCCCAGATAATTCATTAGGCGGCTCTCTGAGCTTACGCGAGTGCTGGCGGTCAGTCTGCTGCCATTTCTGCCGCTTGCTCCGCGTCCATAGACCCGCTATGGATTTCTCCCAACCAGCAAAACTGCTTCGCATCCTGCCTCACCATCATCTCACGTCCCAACGGATTATCTGGGATAAAATGAGATTTCTAAAATCGAAAGTACTCGGCAGTAATGAATCCAGAACACTTGCAGCTATTGGTTACCCGAGTCATGCCTTACGGCAAGTACAAGGGACGTCTGATAGCCGATTTGCCTGGGGATTATCTCAACTGGTTTGCTCGTAAAGGGTTCCCTCCTGGCGAAATCGGCAATCTATTGGCGTTGATGCAAGAGCTGGATCACAATGGGCTTTCATCTCTACTAGACCCACTTCGAAAACGCTAATACGATTGCCAGGTGCAACAGCGCTGCTGACGCGTACAAAAGACGGTATGCCGTGATTCCATGGCAAATGGCCATCGTCGCACGAGTGCTGAACTTCCTGATTTCTCTATGACCATCGGTTCACCAAAGTACCGAGCAAACCGCGCTGAACGTCTCAAAAGAAACTCGCCAATGGATTTCAGGTCACTCGTACATCAAATTTGATTTTATCTCTTGGCCGCTGTTACATTGCGTCTAGTACGAGATGGTTTATCGCAATGATGAATAAGGAAAAATTATGGCCAACGCAACGAATCCATCACGGATTCTTGAGACAGGTTTTGGTTTTTGGGAATCCAAGGTTCTTCTTACAGCAGTTGAACTAGAGCTTTTCACCAAACTGGAGGAGCAGTCCATGACGGGAGAATCCCTGGGTGGGATACTCGATCTTCATCCACGCGGAATCTGGGATTTTTTTGATACATTGGTAGCGCTAGGATTTTTGAACCGGGATGGGACTGGGCCAACGGCACTCTATTCCAATACCGAGGAAACCAGTTTGTTTCTCGATAAAAACAAGTCCTCTTATGTCGGCGGCATTCTTGAGATGGCCAATGACCGCTTGTATGGATTCTGGAATGACCTGGGGGTCGCGCTCAAAACAGGCAAACCCCAGAATGAAGTCAAGCACAGCCAGAAACCCATGTTTGAGATGCTCTACGAAGATTTGCCACGGCTTGAACAATTTATGGGTGCAATGAGAGGACTTTCAATTGGTAACTTCCAGGCATTTGCACAAAAGTTTGATTTTTCAAACTATGAATCGCTTTGTGACGTAGGAGGTGCCACCGGATTGCTTTCAAGCCTCGTGGCAGGGCAGCACCCGCACATGAAATGTACGACGTTTGATTTGCCGGTCATCGAGCCAATAGCCAAAAAATGGATCACAAAAGCGGGGCTATCTGAGCGTATTGATGTCGTATCGGGAGATTTTTTTAAAGATGCTTTGCCAAAGTCAGACATTATTACAATGGGAAATATCCTGCACGACTGGAATTTGGAGAAGAAGAAGCACCTTATACGTCAAGCATATGAAGCCCTGCCGGAAAACGGTGTGTTTGTCGTGATAGAAAATATCATCGATGATGACCGGCGCACCAATGCCTTTGGGCTCATGATGTCCCTGCATATGCTTATCGAGTTTGGCGACGCCTTTGATTTTACTGGTGCCAATTTTTGGGAGTGGTGCCAGGAAGCCGGATTTAAACGATATGAAATAATACATCTGGTAGGCCCATGTAGCGCAGCAATAGCCTATAAATAGATATCCAAACTACTTACGCAGATTTTGGAGCCGTGCTTATACGTCTTGCATTGGCACATTCACTTGTAATATGTTGCGAGCTGATCCCATGACGGAATCGGCAATTTATTGGCGTTGATACAAGAGCTGGATCACAATGGAATTTTATCTCTATTAGTACCACTCAGAGAACGATAACAAGATCGCTAAATGCGACAGTGCTATTGGCGCACCCAAAATCTGGCTAGATACTGGAAAGTGTATGGGCTGGTTTAATTGAAGCCCCATTCTTTCTATTTATTCCGTATGTTCCGTGGTATGAGTTGTTTTCAGGATGAACAGAAAATATGAGTGCAGCACGGCACCGATGAAACCTCCAAAAAGAATTGAACCGCTAATCCAGGATGGCCTTGTTGATGAGGTCATCCGTCAGTTGATGAGTGGCAAGGAAGCCATGGTCTACGTGGTGCGCTGCGGAGAGGAGATACGTTGCGCAAAAGTTTACAAAGAAGCCAACAAGCGCAGTTTCCGCCAGAGCGTGGATTACACTGAAGGCCGCAAGGTAAAGAACAGCCGTCGTGCGCGTGCCATGGAAAAAGGCACCAGCTATGGACGCAAAGCACAGGAAGAAGCTTGGCAAAATGCCGAGGTGGATGCTTTGTACCGGCTTGCCGCAGCTGGTGTGCGCGTGCCCAAGCCGTATAACTTTCATGAGGGCGTGTTGTTGATGGAGTTGGTGACTGACAGCGATGGCAACGCCGCTCCACGGCTCAACGATCTGGCGCTCACAGCAGAGCTATCCCGCGAATACCACCACATACTGATCACGCAGGTGGTGCGCATGCTCTGTGCCGGGGTCGTGCATGGTGATTTGTCCGAATACAACGTGCTGGTCGACAGTACCGGACCCGTTATTATCGACCTACCGCAAGCCATCGATGCAGCCGCCAATAACCAGGCCCGAAAAATGCTGCTGCGGGATGTCGAGAATCTGGCCACTTACTTTGGTCGCTTTGCGCCCGAGTTGCTGACCACCGACTACGGCATGGAAATGTGGTCGCTTTATCAAAGCAGCCAGCTACATCCGGAGAGTGTCCTGACTGGGTGCTTCGAGCGTATTGAGAACCCAGTCGATATGAAAAGTGTCATGCGTGAGATCAACGATACACTCAAGGAAGAAGAGGCGCGGCAACTTTATCGTGCATTACGTTTACATCAATGATTCTTGAGGAAGCTAGTTGCACTGTTTTATTCCAGTTTCAGCTAGAAAGTGAAGCGAGGTGCCCAGTACATTCTACGGGGAATTTTCTTTGGGGCGAATAGTACGGCCAAATAGGAGCGAGAATATTAACGAAGCGTCTCTGATGAGATGGCATTGGAATCAGACGATATCGCCATCCACATAAAACCATTGCCCTGCTTCGCGTACGAAGCGACTGATTTCATGCAAGCGATGCGCGCGACCATTCACCTTGTGGCGCGCCACGAATTCCACCAGTGCATGATTTGACTCTGGCTGTTCATGGCGCTTTACTTCCAGCCCCAGCCATTTTTTGCGCGGTTCGCTTGTCAGTTCAAGTGAGGCTGGGCATGTACTGTGGTGCCAGGTTGCCAGCAGGTAATCTTCACGATCGAGTGTGTAGGCGGTATAGCGCGAACGCATCAATGCTGCTGCAGTGGGAGCAATCTCACCATCGTCCAGATAGCGACCGCAGCAGTCGGCATATTTTTTATTAGTGCTCCCCAACGGCTTCGTCGTTACCTCCGCGTAGCCGCAACATGGACACATGGGAACAGCTGTTATGCCTGCCACAGCGGCGGCTCATCCATCAGTGCGATCTGTTCGCGTAATTCAAGGATGCGATCCTGCCAATAGCGCTGGGTGTTGAACCATGGGAACGCTTGCTTGAAAGCGGGATCGTCCCAGCGCTGCGCAAGCCATGCCGCATAATGAATCAGGCGCAAGGTGCGGAGCGCCTCGACCAGATGCAATTCGCGTTCGTCAAAATCGCAAAAGTCTTCATACCCGGCCAGCACGTTAGCTAACTGCCGCACCATGTCAGCGCGTTCGCCCGACAATAGCATCCACAAATCCTGCACCGCTGGCCCCATGCGGCTGTCATCAAAATCCACGAAGTGCGGACCTTCTTCGGTCCATAGTACGTTGCCCACGTGGCAGTCGCCGTGCAGACGCAATGCGCGCACTTTACCCGCACGTGTAAAGCAATGACGCACGCCATCCAACGCCTGATCCACCGCGCTGAAATAGGCCACATTGAGATCAGCTGGGATAAATTTATGTGTCAGCAGATAATCGCGCGGCTGTTCACCAAAGCTGGCGATATTCAGCGTGGGGCGCTCGCGAAATGGCTTGAGTGCGCCGATGGCGTGGATGCGCCCGAGAAAGCGCCCCATCCATTCCAGTGTGTGGCGGCCTTCCAGTTCGGGCGCGCGGCCACCGTGTTTTGGAAAAATCGCGAAACGGAATCCCTCAAAACTATGTAGGGTCATCCCATTTAACACTAACGCGGGTACGACAGGAATTTCACGCTCGGCCAACTCCTGCACAAAGGTATGTTCTTCGAGTATGGCGGCATCCGTCCAGCGTCCGGGGCGATAGAATTTTGCCACCAGCGGCGCACCCTCTTCCATACCGACTTGGTAGACACGGTTCTCGTAGCTATTGAGTGCCAGTAGACGACCATCACTGCGGAAGCCTATGCTTTCGAGCGCATTCAACACGCAATCGGGGGGGAGCGTAGAAAAATCTTTTGGGGGTGGGCTACTTATTTTTATCACCGCTATTTACTCAAAATGAGGTTCCGTCTGTTTTCTGTTTTCCAACGGGTATGGGTTTCATGCTACCAGTTTTTTTATTTTGTTGGGCGTTGAACCAGCCTAACAGAAACCGCACCGGTGATTTGTAGCTGAAGGTCGAGAGCAGAACTAAACCGAGATTAGCCATTAGGAAAACGCCGACCAGATGAGTTTTTGGTGACGGATGTGGGTTTGAATGAGTTCTCAACTTAATCAGCACGGGCAAGCTTGAGCGCGTGACGGGTCTATCGCGGCGGCAGAAGACATTTTTATTCGTGCCCCATTCTGTTTAGAACTTCGAATTACTAGAACCCCCCCCTGATCAAAGAAAGATTACTCATGACTAATGCAGAGTAGAGATAACGCAGCAAAAATACTTCCTATGGAGAAATAAGGATAGTCTGTTTTTCCCCGTAGTTGGAGGCTATACTATATGATGTTGAATACCCTGTATGCTCTGGAAATCGCAACTTGGAGCAACGCCAAATATATAAAAATGCGCATCCTCCCTCCCAGCATCTCTCCTACAGCTCAACTCTACTTGGCGGTAATCGCCGCCAGCATAACGGTTGTGCTACTTTTGGTCTCCATCTACTTTACTCTCAATGATCTGCAGTGGATCGCATTCTTGAGTGGAGTTCTGATGGCAGCTACAATTGCTACGGTAGTCCGGGCTTCGTACACAGAAATGATGGTCGCGCGCCATAAAATGCAGCTGCTGGCTGCCGAGGAAAAGCTGGCGCAGGAAACCAAGCTACATCTTTGGGCTGAGAAGGCAGCCACTGCGAGCCAGGCACGCCTACAACTCATCGGCGAAAAATTTCCCGCGATGCTTGCGTACATTGATGTTGGGCAGCGCTGCCGTTATCACAACATCTTGTTTAGGCAATGGCTCGGGTTGGATCCGAATGAAATTGATGGCAGGCCTCTACGTGAAGTATTGGGTAACAAATTTTATGGGGAGATCGAAGGTTTTCTTGCTGATGTCATGGCAGGAAAAGTGGTGCAGAACGAGCATAGACAAGAATTAATCCAAGGTTCGATTCGTCATCTGTCAGGACAGTATCTCCCTGATTTTGACAGTGAAGGAAAAGTAGCTGGCATCTATTTGCTGTATACCCCCATGATGGAAGGGAAAGCGTCGCTACAGGAGGGGGCAGAACGACATACGCTCGAAGCTAGCAGACCGGCCCCAAATATCAAGTCGAGAGAAAAAAACCTGCTTGGTGAGAGCGCTGATGAGCAGACTTCCGGATGGGGGGTCTCGGCTGCCGAGGTTACCCATGCCATCGAAGAAGAAAAATTCCATCTGTATTGCCAGACAATCATGCCTATCAGGGCAGATAAAGGTTTATGTATTCACCATGAAGTTCTGCTTCGCCTGGCCGAAGAGGAAGATAATCTACTGCCACCGGGGGCATTCCTGCCTGTTGTCGAAAGACTCAGCATGATGGTACGGTTGGATCGCTGGGTGGTAAGCCGAATGTTGCAATGGTTGTCAGTTCACCGGCCTGCACCTGGAGTGATATTTTTTATCAATTTGACCAAAGATACGCTGAGCGATACTGGCTTTGGCGACTTCATTCAGGATCATCTGCAGAAGACTGGCGTACCGGCTGAAACGCTCTGTTTTGAGATCGAGGAAGAGGATGCGCTGCTGTGCCTTGAGGACACCACGGTATTCGTGCGCAAGATCAGGCAGCTCGGTTGCTGCGCCGCATTGTCCGGCTTTGGTAGGAAACATGCTTCATTTGATTTACTGAAAAACATCAAAGTCAATTTTCTGAAAATTGATGGTGGCTTGGTCTGCAATATGTTGCATAACCGGATCAACGTCACCAAGGTTATGTCAATTAACCGGATTGCGCACACCATAGGCATCCAAACCATTGCGGAGACGGTCGAGACTGATGATGTTATCGCCAAGCTGCGGGAACTAGGGGTAGATTTCGCACAAGGTTTTGGCATTGTCCGGCCGCACGCCCTTAAAGAACTCGAATAGCCCTCGTTACCGGTAGCCAATATCTACCAGCCAGTGACTGGTCTAGATACCAGGCGCTACATTGGGAACCGGAAATTCCAGCATGCCCAACATTATTGTTCGCAGTTATTCCCCGCAAGCCTTCGAGGCGCTGATCCAGCATGGCCTCCAACCTGTGCTGGCCCGTGTTTACGCTGCGAGAGGGATCAAGAAACCAGATCAACTCAAAGCTGAACTTTCCCGATTGACCTCATTCGAGCGCTTGAAAAATATTTCCATGATGGCGGCATTTCTTGCTGATGCTATCACTGCGGGCAAGCGACTGCTAATCGTAGCGGACTATGATTCTGACGGCGCTACTGCCTGCGCCGTGGGCATACGTGCACTGAGAAAATTTGGTGCGATAGTGGATTACCTTGTTCCTAATCGCTTCGAATACGGCTATGGTTTGACGCCAGAAATCGTGCGTCTGGCTGCCACCTCGGTCGGTACGAAGCGTCCCGATATACTTATCACGGTAGACAACGGCATCGCCAGCGTTGAAGGGGTGGCTGAAGCCAACCGTCTCGGCATGCAGGTGCTCGTTACCGATCATCATCTGCCGGGGGATGAATTACCCGATGCCGTCGCCATTGTGAACCCTAATCAGCCCGGCTGCGATTTTCCTAGCAAGAATCTTGCCGGAGTGGGTGTGATGTTTTACCTGATGCTGGCGCTGCGAGCAGAGATGCGTGCTCGGGGGGTATTCGACTCTGGCAAAAAAGAACCCAACCTTGCCAGCCTGCTTGATTTGGTGGCTTTGGGTACTGTTGCCGACGTAGTGAAGCTTGATGATAACAATCGCATTTTGGTACAGCAGGGCTTGCAGCGTATCCGCACAGGACACGGCTGTGCGGGCATAAACGCTCTGCTGCAAGTGGCACAGCGAGATTTTCGCAAGGCATCCACCTATGAGTTGGGTTTCATGCTGGGACCGAGGCTGAATGCTGCGGGACGGCTTGATGATATGGCACTGGGTATCGAGTGCCTGATCACGGATGATGAGTCTCGAGCCGCACAAATAGCTCTTCAGCTTGACGCACTCAATCGCCAGCGCCGCAAAATCGAAGTAGATATGCAGGACAAGGCGCTAGCTGCACTCAATGCTGTGAAACCTGAAGATGGTTACAGCCTCAGTCTATTTGATCCTGGTTGGCACCAGGGTGTGATCGGCATACTTGCAGCACGTATTAAAGATAAATTTCATTGCCCGGTGATTGCCTTTGCACTCGGCAATAATGGTGAAATAAAGGGGTCAGGGCGGTCCATTCCAGGGTTCCATCTGCGCGATGCACTAGACCTTGTTTCCAAGCGCCACCCTGCTCTGTTGCTAAAATTTGGCGGCCACGCAGCAGCGGCAGGGTTGACCCTGCACGCAAGCAATTTTGAGAAATTCCGTGATGCCTTTGAGCAAACTGCCCAGGCACTGCTCACTCCCGCCGATCTTACGCGCACTATTGAAACCGACGGTGAGCTGGATGAGTCTGAAATGAATCTGGAATTTGCACAATATCTGATGGAGCAGGTATGGGGACAAGGTTTCCCTCAGCCTACGTTCAACGCCCGCTTCCGCGTAGAGCACCAGCGGGTGGTTGGCGAGAAACATCTCAAATTGAAACTGAGAAAGCAGGAGCAAGGAGAGCCGGGAGGTATTCATGATGCCATGCTATTTTTTCACAATGATTCGCTTCCGGAAGTGATAGATACTGTTTACCGGTTGCAAGTGAATGAATATAACGGCAACACCGTCATACAACTCATTCTTGATCACTGGTCTCAACCGCAGGCGCTTAATTTATTTCCAGCGAAAGAAAATGGCTCGTCAACTGACATATAATATCCGCCCTTTAATTTGGAATGGTCAGTCATCACCATTTTGTCTGCCTCCCCACGACGGTGCATCACACTAAATGCAGCTCAAGCTTACTTCTCCTTTACCTGGTTCCATAATCCGTTTTTCCTATCTTGATGGCTCCAGCGATGCGCTTGCCCTTGCCCGGCTAGCGCAGCAGGTAAAGCCGGTCGCTATCATCGCGGCCAGCGCACTGGCTGCACAAAGATTGCTGGAGGAAATTCCTTTTTTTGCACCTGAACTCAAAATCAACCTGCTGCCAGATTGGGAGACATTGCCTTATGACAACTTCTCACCTCATCATGACCTGATTTCCGAACGTCTCGCCACGCTTTATCAGGTTATGAGCGGCACTTGTGATGTGTTGATCGTTCCTGTTATCACCGCGCTCTACTGTCTGCCGCCACGGGAATATCTTGCCGCGCATACTTTCTTCCTCAAACAGGGAGAAGCGCTCAATCTGAGCGCACTCCGCAGCCAGATGACACTGGCGGGCTACACTCACGTAACCCAAGTACTTGCACCGGGAGAATACAGCGTACGTGGTGGTCTGATCGACCTGTTTCCAATGGGAAGCCCGTTACCTTATCGCATCGACCTGCTGGACAATGAAATCGAGACCATCCGCACTTTTGACGTGGATACGCAGCGTAGCGTTTATCCGGTCAGCGAAATACGGTTGTTGCCGGCACGCGAATTCCCTCTTGACGATGAAGGACGTGCACGTTTCCGTGGAAATTTTCGTGAAAAATTTGAGGGCGACCCATCGAGGAGCAGCATTTACAAGGGTGTAAGCAAAGGTGTTGCACCCGCAGGTATCGAATACTATCTACCATTGTTTTTTGAGCATACTGCGACACTATTTGATTACTTGCCGCAAACCATGCCGCTATGCTTACATCATGACATTCATCCGGCAATACAGAATTTCTGGCACGACACACAGACACGCTATCAGTTGCTACGTGGTGACAACGACCGACCGTTGCTGCAGCCGCAGGAATTATTTCTCACGGTAGAGGCTTTTCACGGCGCACTTAAGCCTTATCCGCGCATCGGGATTCAATCTGAAACTACGGCAAAATTTGAGGACCAGGACTCTACCACCCCGCTGCCTTTCATTCAGGTGGATCGTCGCGCTGCCAATCCGGCAGAAAAACTTGCCGCGTTCATCGTCATGTTCACATCATCTGGCGGACGTGTGCTGCTGCTGGCAGAAAGTCTTGGTAGACGTGAACTGATCTCTGATTATTTGCGGCAATACGATCTCCACCCCGTCGTATGCGACAACTACACACAATTTCTGGCAAACAACCAACTATTCATGCTTGGTGTTGCTCCACTCTACAACGGGTTTATCCTCCCCGGAGAAAAATTCGCTTTCATCACTGAGAGCGAGCTCTATGCCACGCATCTGCACGGACGCCATGGGCAGCGTGACCGCGATTCGCGTAAAACTGCGTCGGTAGATGCAATGCTGCGTGATTTATCCGAAATAAAACCGGGCGATCCGGTGGTGCATGAGCAGCATGGCATTGGCCGTTATCTAGGCCTGGTGAGCATGGATCTGGGAGAGGGAGCGACAGAGTTTATGTCTCTGGAATATGATGGCGGCGATAAACTTTACGTGCCGGTATCACAACTGCATCTGATCGGACGTTACAGCGGTGCTTCGCCAGAAGCTGCACCGCTGCACAAACTCGGTAGCGGCCAGTGGGATAAGGCCAAGCGCAAAGCGATGCAGCAAGTGCGTGACACTGCTGCAGAGCTACTTAATCTTTATGCCCAGCGAGCTACCCGCCAGGGGCATGCGTTTGGACTCAAGCAACACGACTATGAAGCCTTTGCCGAAGGTTTTGGTTTTGAGGAAACACCCGACCAGGCAACTGCTATCCGTGCGGTGATAGAGGATCTGACTTCGGGCAAACCTATGGATCGGTTGATCTGTGGTGATGTAGGTTTCGGCAAAACCGAAGTGGCGTTGAGGGCGACTTTCGTTGCGGTCGCCGATGGCAAGCAAGTGGCAGTGCTGGTGCCGACCACGCTATTGGCAGAACAACATTTTCAGAATTTTTCTGATCGATTTGGCCTGATTGCCGAGCAGTGGCCGGTAAAAATTGCGGAGCTATCGCGCTTCCGTTCAGTCAAGGAACAAACCCAGGCACTGGCGGGATTGGCCAAAGGTGAGATAGATATCGTCATCGGTACCCACAAGCTGATCCAGAAAGATGTCAGATTCAAAAATCTGGGGCTGGTCATCATAGACGAGGAGCATCGCTTTGGTGTGCGCCAGAAAGAGCAACTGAAGAATCTCCGTGCCGAAGTGGATGTTCTGACGCTTACCGCTACACCGATTCCGCGCACACTCGCCATGTCGCTGGAAGGCCTGCGCGACTTTTCGGTAATTGCCACCGCGCCACAGCGGCGACTCGCCATTAAAACTTTCGTCAGTCGTTTCTCTGAGGGAATTATCCGTGAGGCGTGTCTACGTGAGTTGAAGCGAGGGGGGCAGATATATTTTCTGCACAACGAGGTGGACACCATTCAACTGATGTGCGACAAGCTCACGCGACTACTGCCAGAAGCGCGTATCTATATCGCTCACGGGCAGATGCGCGAGCGCGAACTGGAACACGTAATGCGAGATTTCTACCAGCAGCGATTCAATCTGTTGCTGTGTACCACCATTATCGAGACCGGCATTGATGTTTCCAGCGCCAATACCATCATTATCAATCGCGCGGACAAGTTTGGCCTTGCCCAATTACACCAATTGCGTGGGCGGGTAGGCCGTTCCCATCACCAGGCCTATGCTTATCTGCTGATACCGGAGGAAGAAGCGCTGGGCGCACAGGCAAGAAAGCGTCTCGATGCCATCCAGACGATGGAAGAACTGGGCGCAGGTTTTTATCTGGCCATGCACGATCTGGAAATCCGTGGTGCGGGAGAAGTTTTAGGTGAATCACAAAGCGGTGAAATGCAGGAGATCGGTTTTAATCTCTATACTTCCATGCTGGATGCCGCTGTCAAGTCACTGAAAGAAGGCCGTGAACCGGATATGCAGCACCCTCTGGGTATTGCCACTGAAATTAATCTGCATGTACCTGCGCTGTTGCCAAGCGACTATTGTAACGACATACATGAGCGCTTGGTGCTGTACAAGCGCATGGCCAATTGTGCAAATGATGATCAGCTGGATGACATGCAGCGGGAGTTAATTGACCGTTTTGGCCTCCTGCCCGACCCTGCTAGAGCGCTGCTGGATTGCCACCGTCTGCGTACTGCTGCGAGGCCGCTGGGCATTGTGCGCATAGATGCCAGTGCCGATAGCATCCAGGTGCAATTCATTCCTAACCCACCTGTAGATGCGGCCAGGATTATCGCGCTAATTCAGAGCAGCCGTGAATACAAACTCTCCGGCCCTGATCGCCTGAAAATTCAGGTACAGATTCCGGGCATAGCACAACGGGTAGCGCGAATAAAGAAGCTGCTCAACGAGTTGAGCAGCTAGAAAGTTTCAGTGGTCAACGGAAGATCTGTGCAGGGATTTTCTAAGGCTTATCGTCCACTTGCATTCTGTCGATAAGCCTGCGGGACTGCGCGGCATGATCTATAGCAGCGGCATAATCACCCTTTGCATAGGCTGCCGTAGCAGCATCAAGTAGACGCTGTGCCTGTGCCTGTGCCTGTATTTGCAGTGTTTGTGCAGGCGGTGTGCTGCGGGATGATTTCAGGTTTTTCATCTCTGCTTCTATTTCTGCGATGGTCACAGCGGCCGCGGACTGTGTGGGTAGTTGGCGCAGTTGCACCTGGATGCGGCTAGACTGCCTGGTGGATTCCTGTGACGCCTTGACTGGTTCCCGCTGTCGAATCTGCTGACTACGGATCAGAGCTTCCTTTTCCGCTAGTAATTGCTGCAGGCGTTCGATTTCACGCTGCTGTGCCGCGCAAGGGTCAGACGATGCGGCTGTAACTGCCGGAACAGGAACAACCGGAACAGAGGCAATTGGGACTGGAGCCACTGAAGTTGAGGCTACCGGGGTCGGGCGCGGGGCCGATTTCAGCAGGTTGCATCCTGTTATGTTGACACCTACCAGCAGCACGACTGTCCACATTGCTGAAGTTTTGAGCAAGCTACACGATCTATCTGGCCGTATCAACGATCCTGTCATTTCATCATCCCCCGATCTTGATGTCGTTACCCAATATGCATCCTTACCAACTTTTATATTACCATCATGCTAAATTCTGACCGGCATTACCCGGCTTGCCGCGAGTTTGGCGCGCGCTCTCGCCTCGTCAGTATCCGTGCCGTTCGCCAGCGCCACCCCCATGCGGCGGCGAATAAACGCTTCCGGTTTTCCGAACAGACGCAGATCACTTTGCGGCACGCGTAACGCTTCGTCAACTCCCGCGAAAGCAATACCCTGTTGTTCCAGTTGTCCGTAGATTACCGCACTTGCCCCCGGTGCACGCAAGGTAGTGTTCACTGGTAGGCCAAGTATGGCGCGGGCATGCAGCTCGAATTCGTTCTGTACCTGGCTGCACATTGTCACCATGCCAGTATCATGCGGGCGCGGACTGACTTCGCTGAACCATACTTCGTCACCTTTGATAAATAGCTCTACGCCGAAGATACCTAAACCACCGAGGTTATCGGTAATCCTTTGGGCAATGTCACGTGTACGCTGCAGCGCCAGCGGCGACATCATTTGTGGCTGCCAGCTTTCCACGTAATCGCCATGAATCTGGATATGGCCGATGGGCTCGCAGAAATGCGTTTCCACTTCACCTTGTGCGTTCATCGCGCGCACGGTAAGTTGGGTGATTTCGTAGTCAAAATGAATCAAGCCCTCGACAATTACTCGCCCCTGATTTACCCGGCTGCCGCTGGCGGCATAATTCCACGCTGCTTCCACTTCTGTTACGTGATCAACTTTTGATTGACCTTTACCGGAGGAAGACATCACTGGCTTTACCACGCAAGGATAGCCGATGCCACCTGCAATTGCCGCATGCAATTCTTCCAGACTATCGGCGAAGGCATACGGCGAAGTTGGTAAACCCAGCGTTTCCGCTGCGAGGCAGCGGATACCCTCGCGATGCATGGTGAGTTGCGCGGCGCGCGCAGTAGGGATGACGCGCGCCAGGCCCGCCTGCTCAATCTCTATCAGCATACCAGTCGCGATCGCCTCGATCTCCGGAACGATGAGGTGTGGCCGCTCACGTTCGACCAGCTCACGTAGTGCCGCGCCATCAGCCATGTTGATCACATGTGCGCGGTGCGCCACCTGATGCCCCGGCGCATTGGGGTAGCGATCTACAGCGATGGTTTCCACCCCAAGGCGTTGCAATGCGATGATGACTTCCTTGCCAAGTTCACCGCTGCCCAGCAGCATGACTCTAGTGGCAGAAGGGCTGAGTGGTGTGCCGATGATCAGTGGTCTATGCATGGCTTATTACGAAATAATAGTCGTGGAAGATTCAAATATTACCCTGATACTCAGCAGAGTATCAGGTGCCTGCATTGACATATGCTAATGCAGGATCTCACTCCAAGTTTCCTTTGAAACCAGATGCCTTTAGCAACCCTGGAAAGAATGGGTTATTTGGCGATGGTAATACCTGGCACGCCAGTGCGCGGCATGTCAGTGACGGTCATTTGAAACAAGAGGTGCAACAACTGAAAAGCATCCCGGTTCCAGCGGGCGAGTGGCCCCGTGGTGTTTACTGCGTAGTACCGGCCTTGTGAGCGGATCGAGAGGTCGGCCTTCGGGGAGGGCGAGTCCGATACGACCAGTTCCATCGTGAGGTCAGGGTTTTCGTTTCCGCGGATGGGTGGGGTTCGCGGGTCTTTTTCGACGTGAAACTCCGGCTCTTTGCCGATAGATTTTCCGAGGAAACCGAGAATCGAGTGGAAGCTCCTGAGCCGGAAAGCCCCTCTCATAGGCCATTCCCCACCGTAACTGCCGGGGCGGATATCGAAGGCAACATCGCTAGTATTCCAGTCTCCCATCAGGTCGTTCAACTGTGCACGTTCTTCGGAGGATAGCGTACTGGGATCGTAGTTGGTAATGAGGATCGGCCCGGGCACTTGTTTGCGGAGCGTATAGGTATTGTCCTGCTGGTTGTAGGACACAACAAATTCTTTCTGCAGGGCTTGAAAGCCTTCCGTTGCAATCGAGCTGGCGGGAATGGTCCAGGTGCTTATGAGGGGCAGTGGTTCGGCGTAGAGCTCGTTTTGATCCTGAATGGCTGAAAGGTGCAATACCACGCGACGAAACATCTCATAACTGGGCCGATCCGAGGGGCTGTTGCGATAGGCGCTCCGATGTTCAGTGTGCTGTAGACGCACTTCCTGCGCCATCAACCGCAATAAGAGGTCGACATCAAAGCGTTGACGCAGCAGCAAGGTAAACTTGTTTTGCTGAAACGGCGTGAGGAGCCGTTTGGTAAATTCTTCCCCTTCTATCGGGACGATGCTGATGGTGGGGTTTTCCGAAACGCTCCCGCCAAATATCGGCATCATTGTCGCCCCGGCGAGTCCTCCCAGCGCGGGCATGGCCCCCGCATTTACGTGAAAATTGAAGGTGGCTGCGATATTCGAAACCCCGGTGAAATGAATGGGCTGACGGTGATGGGCGCGGACGATATTGATCAGCAGCTGTTGGGATCCGGCGTCGGTGACGGCTTCGTCATAAGCTATGACTGCCCGGTTGAGCGCCATGGGCGATACACAGCCGGAGAGCATGAGCAGGGCCAAGAGACACAACAGTGCGTGCAGTGAACATAGAGGATGAAGGGTATTCATGTGCCATGTCCTCATTTGGGTGAGTCGAGCGGAATGGTGATTATTGGAGGGTGGAGGGTGTCTTGGATTTTGTGTAAACGGAGTTTCTTAATATTGCGGCATCCGATCCTCGAACTGGATAGTAAAACGATTCAGCGCGGCTTTCCAGTCTCTAATCGGCATCGTCCATTTTTTGCTGATATTTTGGATCGCCAGGTAGAACAGTTTTAGCAGCGCCTCATCGGATGGGAACGAGCCACGGTTCTTGGTAATCTTCCGCAAGCTCATATTCAGCGATTCGATCGCGTTGGTGGTATAGAT
>CAMDAX010000034.1 GCA_945888885.1 Nitrosovibrio sp. Nv4
CTCACGTAACCGGGTGATGAATCTCGGCAGTTTGTCGATGGGGTACTCGGCAACGCTGCAGGAAACGATAGCTTCTATAGCCGTGTGCTGGCTCCATAAATTGGGGCCGCGCAGTGCGTGGATATTCGATACTTTCATAAATAATTTCCTTGAGTTTCTAGTTCGGTCTGGAGAGCTTGATAACCGGGGTCATATTTTTCATGGCTTGATCCGGATGTTTCAATTCCAGTGCATATAAGGTCGGATGAAATGCCGAGCGCCCACGCAGCAGCTACTGCTGCTAGAACGTTTTCAACTTGCGCAATTGCACGACCGCTATCAGCCAGAGGGATGTTAGTTAGCTTAATCAGTGATTTTTCATCTAGACCGGTGGCGAGCATGATTTTCCCATCGCGAACGATTACAGCGCGCTTGCCTTGCGCGCGATGCTCGGTGATAGCCGGTAGCTCAGGGTCAAGGCTGAAGTAAATGACTTCACCGTTGCACAGCTTGGACATTTCGACGAGTACTGCTTCTCGGGCGTTAAGCACCGCAGCACCTGTCGGCACCACCACGTCCACTACGTCTGCCACCGCAGCGGCTGTCGGTGTTACCACATCTACCTGGGTGCGCAACACAGTGAAAACCTGCTCGGGGGTTTTAATATCGTAGCGACCATAGTGCCGGGCTGGTTCGACGTTGGTGACAATGCCGACCTGGCAACAATCGTAGGCCAGCCCCTCGCTAAGGATGGCATCGCTACCATTCTCGAACACTGCGGCTTCAACCGTGCGATTTATCAGGATACGGTTGGCTGCCTCCCATTTGGCGCAGTCACCTTTGTCAATCTGCCGGGAGTCCAGGTATAGGCCATCGCTGCATGCCAGTCCGGTATGCTTGCCAGAGAGGGTAAGTAACCGGGCGACAAGATGTGCTACGGTAGTTTTGCCGTAGCTGCCAGTAATGCCCACGATTGGGATACGACCGTCATCATGTTCCGGGAAAAGATGGTCGACAATAGCTTTACCAACTGGGCGGGGGGTGCCCACAGCAGGTTTGATGTGCATCAACAGGCTAGGGCCGGCGTTGACTTCAACGATGGCGCCACCCCGTTCAGTGAGCGGGCGCGAGATATCACTGGTAACAAGATCGATGCCAGCGATATCCAGACCAACAATACGGGCAGCTAATGAGGCGGCTGCGGCAATACTTGGGTGTACTTCATCGGTAACGTCAAAAGCGTGGTTGCCATTACGCTGGATCAAAACTTCGAGGTCGGCTGGGGGTATCGAGTCGCTGGTAAAGCCTTGATGGGCAATCTCCATGCGTGCTGCGCTATCCAGGCGAATCATGTTGAGCGGACAATCTTCGGTTGTCCCACGGCGCGAGTCGGAATTGATCTGATGTTCGATCAACTCGGTAATCGTTGATATCCCATCACCCGTAACCGATACCGAGTCGCCCCGGTTAGCGGCAATGAGTCGCCCGCCAACGATCAATAATCGGTGTTCGGTGCCCGCGATGTAACGTTCGACCAGTACGCTGCTACCTTCTTTCAGTGCTGCGTGATAGGCTGATTCGACTTCTTCGCGCTTGGTCAGTTCAATAAAAACGCCGCGCCCATGATTGCCGTCACAGGGCTTGATGACAACTGGCAAACCAATGTCTTCAGCAGCCTCCCAGGCATCTTCAGCACTGTTGACGATACGCCCTTCAGGAACAGGAATGCCGCAGGATCGGAGCAGTGTCTTGGTCAGATCTTTGTCACGCGAGATACTCTCGGCAATTGCCGAGGTGCGACCGGTCTCGGCTGTCCAGATGTGCCGACTGCGGGCGCCGTAGCCGAGCTGCACAAGATTCCCCTTGGCGAGGAGACGGATGGCGGGAATATTGCGGGCGGCGGCGGCGTCAACAATACACGCAGTCGACGGGCCTAACCAGTGTGTGTCGACCATGCCACGCAGGTGTTTGAGCGTGCCCTCAACGTCATGGGGCTGTTGGCCCTCCATTGCCGCCAGTACCAGTTCACGTGCTGCGAACAGGGCGCTGCGCGTAATTTCCGCATGCCAGGCGCTGACGGTTACTTTATAAACGCCACGTACCGAAGTTTCACGGGCTCTGCCAAAGCCACCGCGCATACCGGCCAAGTTTTGCAGTTCAAGCGTAACATGTTCCAGGATATGGCATGGCCACGTGCCTTCCTCGACTCGGCGCAAGAAGCCACCGCGCTCCTCGTAACTGCAGCGGTGCTCAATCAGTGAAGGCAGCCAGGAAGACAGGCGTTCATGAAAACCTGGAATAGTATTGGATGGGAAATCTTCGAGTTCCCCGATGTCGACAATTGCTTCAAGAACCGGATAGTAGGTCCAAATGTTGGGGCCATTCAGATGTCGGATCTCAAGAAATTTTATGTCTTTTCTATTGATATGGTTAGTATTGATGCTAGCTGGCATGAATTGAAACCGTGCAGAGTGGATCGAAGCTAGACTAACGCGGTTCGTATGAATTGGTTTACAGCCGCGTCAAATAATTATGTGGAAGGGTGCTTAACCTGAATAGCCTATAAATGGCTATATTTTTATTATCTATTGATTTAAATAGATAATAATATGGTTTTGAGGAGTTTATTCATCCAGCTCTCGACCGCTACATGGCGAGACAGGTGGGTTAAAGGAAACGATCCAGAATCTTGCGGCTGTGATAATCGAGCGCAAAGCGGTCACGGATCAGGAAATGAATGCCGTAACTTTCTGTGATCAGCAGGGCCGGCGAGGTCAAGCGGCGGATGTTTTCTTCACCTTTGAGGACAAAGGTAGTCTCGCCGCGATCAGTTTTTACTTGCCAAGTGCTTGGTGTGGCAAAACTCGAAACTCCAAGGATGCATTTTATTTCTGGCATGAACTCACGGCTACTGAGTTCTGTCTCGACCAGTACGCGTAATGCGTCCGGCAACTCGTCTAAGTGGTCAATCCAGGCTAGTTCGTGGCCCTGTGGATCAATCAGCGCAATGCCCTGATCCGGTGCGGTAATTGGGAAGGCGCGCACCGGTACCACACCTTCCTGCGCTTGCCCATCCTGGCCGGTGAATACCAGTCGCCCAAAGGCATTTAGACTTAACCAGTAATCAAGCTGGTTGATCATATGCGATTCCCTTCAACTTTTGGGGTGATATCCAGTTGCAGGTCATCCTCGGTATCGACGTTGCGTGCCTGGGCTTGATAGAGGCGGTAGTAGTGGCCTTCGCGAGCCATCAGTGCATCGTGATTGCCAACTTCAACAATGCTGCCACGGTCGAGTACAATTAACCGATTGGCACCACGCAGGGTGGATAGACGATGTGCGATAGCAATGGTTGTACGTCCGCGCACCAGATTGTCGAGTGCCTTCTGGATTTCTTTCTCGGTAGTTGTATCAACTGAAGAAGTTGCTTCGTCGAGGATCAGGATACGCGGGTCGATGAGTAGCGCGCGAGCAATCGAAATACGCTGCCGTTCACCACCTGAGAGCGCCTGCCCGCGTTCTCCAGCCAGTGAGTCGTAACCATGTGGCAGGCGCAGAATGAATTCATGAGCATGCGCAGCACGGGCGGCAGCAACAATCTCCTCGTGTGTCGCCTCAGGTTTGCCGTAGGCGATATTCTCGGCAATCGTCCCAAAAAACAGGAACGGTTCCTGCAGTACGAGACCAATGTGTTTGCGGTACTCTGCTACAGGCAGTGAACGGATATCTACCCCATCTATCAGAATCGCACCTTCGGTTACATCGTAGAAACGGCAAATCAGATTGACTATCGTGCTTTTGCCCGAGCCGCTATGGCCGACCAAGCCAACCATTTCACCCGGCTCAATGGTGATGCTGATATCGCGCGTCACGCTACGCGTGCCATAGCGGAAACCGACGCGACGCAGCTCGATACAACCCTTAACAGTTGGCAGATGCACTGGGTTGGCAGGCTCAGGAACGCTGGAGGTCTGGTCAAGAATATCAAAGATACGTTTGGTACCCGCCGCCGCTTTCTGTGTAAATGAAACGATGCGACTCATCGAATCGAGTCTCAGGTAAAAGCGACTGATGTAGGCCAGGAAGGCGGTGAGAACGCCAACAGTGATCGCGTTTTCCGAAACTTGCCAGATGCCAAAAATCCATACTATGAGCAGCCCAATTTCAGTGAGCAGGGTCACACTCGGAGTAAATAGTGACCAGATCTTGTTTACTCGGTCGTTGACCTCAAGGTTGTGCTGATTCGTCATACGGAAACGCGCCGCCTCGCGTTTCTCTTGCGCAAAAGCTTTGACCACGCGCATTCCGGGAATGGTGTCAGCAAGGACATTGGTCACTTCGGCCCAGATACGATCAACTTTCTCAAAGCCGGTACGCAGCTTATCGCGCACCACATGAATCAGCCAGGCGATAATTGGTAGTGGCAACAGGGTCACTAATGCCAACCAAGGGTTGATCGAGACCAGAATAACCGTAGTCATGGCGATCATTAGCACGTCAGTGGCAAAGTCGAGCAGGTGCAGCGAGATAAAAATGTTGATGCGGTCTGTCTCCGAACCGATCCGCGCCATCAGATCACCGGTGCGTTTCCTACCGAAATATTCCTGTGAAAGTTTCAGGAGATGTTCATAAGTGGTGGTACGCAGGTCGGCGCCGATACGTTCTGAAACCAGCGCCAGGACGTAGGTGCGCGCCCAGCCTAGTACCCAAGCCAGCAGCGCTGCACCAAACAGACCGGAAAGGTAGAGCGCAACCAGGTCGGTGTCGATCGGTTTGCCGTTCTGATAAGGAATCAGCACGTTATCCATTAATGGCATAGTCATGTAAGGAGGTACCAGTGTTGCCGCCGTGCTGCCCAGTGTCAGCATAAAGCCAGCGAACAGGCGCCACTTATAAGGTCTGGCGAAGCGCCACAGGCGGAACAACGTCCACGTGGAAGGTGGCATATGCTTTTCTTTACTACACACCGAACACTCTTCCTGACCGGGAGGTAGTGGCACATCAAGCACACGCTGGCATTTCGGACACAGGGTTTGTACTGGTGGCGGGGGTGGCTCCCCGGTAAGGTGGCAGCTGAGTTGCTGCACGAAATGTTCGATCAAGTGGCTAGCGGTGATGTCGTTACTTAGCGTATAACGCCAGCGGGCAAGCAGTGAATTCGCATCAACAAGCTCAAGACTGCCGATACCGGAATGGTCGCGGCGCGTCAGCATCAATCCCTGCCGGTAAGCCCAGTCCTGCCAAGTTGCATCTGTTGACGATCTGGACAGCAAGCGTTGGTTGGTAATGACCACCAAACCGGAGGCGAAATGTAGTTGGGTATTGAGGTCAATTTCCAACCAGGCCAGCACCCTTTCCTCGTCGGCCAACTGTGATTGAACTTGTATAGCCCAAGTGGAGGGCAGGGTGGATGGCGAAAGATTCGTGTGCATTAACTGGAGTACATCAGATCGAATATGCGGGTATTTTTCAAGTGTAGGGGTAAAACGCAATACTTGGTTTCGAAAGGATACGATTCCCAATAAATGTCATTCTGGTGCATATCCGGCCGGTAAAGATTAGCGGATGAACGAGGCTTGTTTCATGATCAAGGACATTTGGAAATATCTGTATCATGTCGTCGACAAACAGATCGAATTTGCCGATTTTACTGGCAGCACAATTTGATACCGCAACAGCCACAAATTTTTCTACAGGGACTATTCGTCACAATGGTACTCTAGAAATCATCACCATGGATCAGGGTGATGTCAATCAAGCGGTAATTCATGCAGTCAAGCTCAGCAGGAGTATTCTGGTTTGTCTCCCCTTGCCATACAGAAAACTGCCCCAGTATAATAAAACGTTTGCTACTTACTATCATCGCTGAAATGTTTAATTATTCTTTCAACTACAGGTAAATTGTTCTGGCTACCCGGCAGGAGCTTTCAGATTTTCTGGCTGAGACTGAGCGACGCGCCTATAAACAGGCGCTGTTTGCGGTACGTGATGAGCATGTGGCATTAGATATCATCCAGGACTCGATGATGAAGCTCACTGAAAAATACGCTGCTAACCCGCCAGGGGAATTGCCACTTCTGTTCCAACGCATTCTGCAAAACACCATACGTGATTACTACAGGCGGCAGAAGACCCGCTCACTATGGACTACGCTGTTCTCGTCATTTACGCCCAACGATCAGCAAAAGGATAGTGAGGATTATGATCTATTGGAAACTTTGCAAGTAAAGACGGACTCCAATTTTGGCAGCGATCCACATAAACAAATGGAGCAGTCGCAACTTATTGGTTCTATTGAAGAAGCTATAAAAACATTGCCAGCACGTCAACGCGAAGCCTTCCTGCTGCGTTATTGGGAAGAAATGGATGTTGAAGAGACTGCGGCGATCATGGGGTGCTCGGAAGGAAGCGTGAAAACTCATTGCTCTCGTGCGACCCACGCTCTTGCCATAATACTGAGAAAAGAAGGAGTTGAGCTATGAACAAACCCGAGTTGGGAAAAGAAATTATCCGGCTGTTAGATCGCGGGCTGAATGATATTGATCCAGGCACGCTGCAACGCCTGCAAGCGGCACGCAGAGCTTCCTTGGAAAATTACCAGATGGCAGAGACCATAGGCACCACTGGCAGTAGCACATTGGTACGTAATGGACATGACTGGCACTTTAACGCGAGGAAGACCTTGTCGTTGGCTGCCCTGTTGTTCGCTCTGGCAGTTGCTGCCTACTGGCAGAATCCTTTACAGCAGGTAGATGAGATCGCGGATTTAGATATAATGGTGCTCACCGATGAGTTGCCAGTTAACGCTTATCTTGACAATGAGTTTGATGAATGGCTAGACAACTCCTGGCAGTAGCCCTTTGGCTATGCCTCTTGTTCCCTGTCCATGTCTTAGCTGAATCTGGGCAGCCTGCTTGGGTGCAGCTGAATTCCCAGCAAAAACAAGTCCTGGCACCACTCGCTCAGGATTGGGGCCGGATGGATGCTGCCAGAAAAAAGAAATGGCTAGGCATCGCCAAACGCTATCCAAACATGACCTCTCTTGAACAGCAGCGCATACAGTCGCAGATGCGTGACTGGGCCTCACTCACCCCGGATCAGCGCCAACAGGTGCGTGAGAAGTACAAAAATATCAAACAACTGCCGCCCGAAAAGCACCATGCAATCAAACATAAGTGGCGAGAATATGAACAGCTGCGAGAGGAGCAAAAAAAAGTTTCAAGCAGTCTGGATAAAGTACCAGATTGATTCCGGTATACTCGCCCAAAATCCCCCTTTATAGATTCACGAACAGCTTGCGGTGTGCGGTGTCGTTGACTGCGACCACTGCGGGGTGAGTGAGTCGGCGTTCCATCGAGATGGCGTAGAACTGCTCAGTAACTTCATTGGTTTGGCCAATAGCTGTGACGCCATGCTCGCGTTGCACTTCGTCGGCAATTACTGATGGTGCGATGAAAATACCGATACCAGCTTGCCCAAAAGCATGCATCAGTGCGCTGTCGTCGAACTCGCCTACAATACGTGGCCGGATCTGGTAGGCATCAAACCAGCGCATCAGCGGTACTCGCGTGGCAGCATCTTCACCTGGTATTAGCAGGGGGGCGGCATTCAGGCTATGAGGCCATTCACCTTTGAGCTGCGAAGCAAGCTGCCGTTCGGCAAAAAACGTGATACCACAATCCCCGAGTTTGTGGCTGTAGCCCTTTACGTTCGTCTCGGGTGGCATAGGCCTGTCAGCAAGCACCAGATCAAGTCGGTGGATCGCTAGTTCCACCAGCAATCGTGTAAGCTTGTTCTCTCGGCAGACGATGCGCACTGGCTTGTCAAGTGCCATCGCTGGTGTCAGCAGCCGATAGGCGATAGATTTCGGCACGGCATCGTCAACCCCCACGCGAAACTGAATGGAACGGTCTTCTGGACCACTACGCAGAGCCTCTTCCAGATCATTGCCAATCTGGAACAGTTCATCGGCGTAAGAGAGTGTGAGCCGCCCCGTCTCTGTCAGTTGCAGACGCCGCCCCACCCGCAAGAACAGAGCCACACCGAGTGTCTCCTCCAGTAGGCTGATCTGTCCGCTCAGGGTTTGAGGCGTGAGATGCAGTCGCTCGCTCGCACGGATGATGCTACCTGCCTTAGCGACGGCCCAGAAGTAATGTAACTGCCGATAGTTGAGCATGGGGGCGAGTCAAACTATAATAGTTCGTAAATATCGATGATATTATCAGAAAGATATTGCTTTTATTGATGCAAATTAAACCTTAGCATAAGTAAGTATTAACCGTAGTCCGCCCTTAAGGAGGCGCAATCATTCAAGTCAATTCACGATGCCGTAGCTTGCTGGGACTGATTCTTGTCTTGCAGTTTACGCCTGTGTCAGCCGAGGAGCCAGCCACCATACCTGCTATCGTGGCTACTGTGGCGATTTCCATCGAAGCATTGCAACGACTTGGTCTGGAAGCCAACGGTCTGGTACACGCCGCGCGCTCCCAAGTGGGTATTGCCGAGTCGGGCGTGATCTCCGCTTCGGCTTATCCTAACCCGCAAGTGACCGCGATGGGAGGGCCTCAACATCCGCGCATCCTGGCAGCAAATCCCGCGACACACGCGCGCGAGGTGGGTATTGTTCAACCAATTGAAAATCCATTCATGCGCAGTGCGCGCATCGATGCCGCTTCAGCCGGGGTAGAGGCTAGTCGTGCCAGTCTCAACCAGGTACGCGCTGATCTGGCGGCGCAGCTGCGGGTGCGCGCATTCGAACTGTTGCAACGCCAGGAAATTGCGCGCATAGAGGCCGAAGTTTTCGACTTGATGGATGACGTGCGTCGGCGCATCAAGCTGGCAGTGGAAGTGGGCGAGACAGCCCGTTTCGAATTGATCCGGGCCGATGCTGAAGTGTTGAACGCAGCTGGCCGCAAGGAAGCAGCGCAGTTGAACGCGCAGCGGGCACGAGTAATGTTGAGACAGCTTACTGCCGGTGCGTTGAAGCCCGACTTCGAGCTGAGCGCCACATTGCGCGACCCGGTGAAATTGCCGGCGCTGGAGGTATTACGCGAGGAAGTGCCGGCCGCCAACCCGGAAATATTGCGGTTGCAAGCTGAACAGGAGCGCGCTCGGCTGCGCATTAACCAGGAACGCGCCGCGATTATTCCCTCAGTGGACGTCTTACTCCTGAGTTATCAGGATGCTCAATATACCGAAAATAGAGCTGGTATGCGAGTGACTGTTCCGCTGCTGTACCAGCGTCGCGGCGAAATCAACGCAGCCATATTCGATTCCGCGCGGGTACGCGAAACTTTGGAATACCGTGTGTTTGAGGTGGGTCAGTTGCTCGAATCCGCCTGGCAGGGCTACCAGATTGCGCAACGCAGGGTGGAGATGTTCGAAGGCGGTATCATTAGGGAAGCCGAGTTGGCGTTCACAGTTGCTCGGACTGCTCACCGTTTCGGCGAGCGTGGCTTGATCGAAGTGCTTGACTCCCAGCGAATTTTGCGCGGAATCCTCGTAGATTCGTTGCTGGCCCGTTTTGAGTTGCAGGCCGCCGCCGCCGAAATTGACCGGCTGCGCGCATATTATCCCAAGGAGTAAGCCTTCATATGAACACCACCATCCTGGTCACTGGCGCTGTCGTGCTGGTCACGCTGTTTGCAGCAGGTTGTAGCAGCGAGCCGCCTGCTCCCCCAAAAAAAGAAATCCAGGATGTGAACAGCATTACGCTCAGGACGGAATTGACGCAACGCATCATAATCGGCCAGCCCACGATGGTCAGTCTCGCCGATAAGTTACAGGCTCCGAGCCGAGTCGAAGTGGATGAGGAGAGGCTTGTTCGCATCAGCTCCTTCGTGACAGGGCGTATTACCGATCTATACGTCACACTAGGGGATAGCGTTAAGGCTGGCGACCCGCTGGCGCGTATTACCAGCCCCGAATTGATCCAGGCACAACTGGCCTACTTGCGGGCTCATTCACGGACCATACTGACTGAAAAATCGGCTGAGCGTGCTCATTTGTTGCGTGCTGCCGACGTGCTGCCTCTCGCTGAGGTGGAGCGGCGTGTATCGGAGCTGGAGATTGCCCGTGCCGAGTTTGAAACAGCGAAGGATCAATTGCGCTTGCTGGGTGTGGATAGCAGTATGCTGAAAGAACTGGCAAAACATGGACACATTCTGCCTTCCATCGCTATCAGGGCAAAAAGGAGCGGTATCATTATTGATCGGGATATCATTGTCGGGCAGGTAGTGCAACCGTCCGATCAGTTATTTCAGGTCGCCGATCTGTCCTCTGTGTGGGTGGTGGGCGATGTGCCGGAGCAAATCGCACGTGATGTGAAAGTTGGTCAACATGTGGAGATCCACGTGCCAGCGCTAGGCGATGAAATAAGCTTCGATGGCCTTATAATCTTCGTTGCTGATACATTAAATCCGTTAACCCGCACGGTGATGGTGCGTACGACGGTAGAAAATCCGACGCGCAAACTCAAGCCCGATATGCTGGCCAACATGCATATTGTGGATAATCCGATCAAAGCCTTGGTGGTGCCGAAAACAGCGGTGGTGCGCGAAAGCAACCGCAACTATGTATTCCTGGCGCAAGGCAATAATAAGTTCCTGCGTGTTCCAGTCGAATTGGGTCCCGAAGTAGCCGATATGTATCCAGTGCTGAAAGGAGTCACCATCGAACAGAAAATTGTAGTGGACGGCGCTTTCCATTTAGATAACGAGCGCAAGCTCGCCGAGTTGGAGTAAGCCATGCTTGCCGCAATCGTGCGCGCCATGCTCAATCAGCGCCTGCTGGTGGTTGTGATCGCACTCGGTTTGTGCGCTGCAGGCGTAATTGCCACGAAGACCGTCTCGGTTGATGCTTTCCCCGATGTAACCAACATTCAGGTGCAGGTCGCCACGGTGGCGGTCGGTCGTAGTCCGGAGGAGGTCGAGCGGCTGATCACGGTGCCGGTGGAAATCGCGATGACTGGCCTGCCAGGGCTGGTGGAGATGCGCTCCCTGAACAAGAGTGGGTTGTCGCTGATCACGCTGGTGTTTACCGACAAGACCGATGTTTTCTTTGCGCGCGCGTTGGTGATGGAGCGACTGATTGAGGTATCCACAAGGATGATACCAGGTATCACGCCAGTGCTTGGGCCGGTGTCTACCGGTCTGGGCGAGGTATACCAATACACCATCGAGCATCCTGACGACGGCAAGCGTGCACTCACGGTCGAGGAACTGATGGAACGGCGCACGATTCAGGATTGGGTAGTACGGCCGATGCTGCGCTCAATCCGGGGTGTGGCGGAAATCAACTCCATTGGCGGCTATGTCAAGGAGTATCAAGTACTGGTCGATCCGAATAAGCTACGTCACTATGACCTGACATTGATGGCTGTTGACCGAGCCCTTGCAAACAATAACGCGAATTCCAGCGGCAACATACTGCCACTACACTCCGAGCAATACCTGATTCGTGGAGTGGGTCTGATCCGCTCGCTGGACGACATCCGTAACATCGTGCTCAAAGAGCTGGAAGGTGTACCTGTATACGTGCGTGACGTGGCTCGGGTGCAATTCGGCGGCGAGGTTCGCCTGGGGGCCAGTATCAAGAATGGTTATACCGAATCTGTAACCGGCATCGTGATGATGCTGCGTGGCGGTAACGCCAAAGAAATTGTCGGGCGGGTTAAGGAAAAAGTTGCCGAGATCAACGAGCGTGGTGTATTGCCAGATGGGCTCCAGATTGTGCCTTTTTATGATCGGACCGATTTGGTGGATGCCGCACTGGGGACAGTTTATAGCACGTTGGCCGAATCCCTGATTCTAGTCATCGTGGTCTTGTTTGTTTTTCTGGGTAACCTGCGCACCAGCTTGGTCGTATGTTCGACGCTCGTTATTACGCCGCTGGTAACATTTATAGTAATGAACCAGCAGGGAATCCCAGCCAATCTGATGTCGCTTGGGGGACTGACGATTGCCCTCGGCATGATGGTGGACCCCACGGTGGTGGTGGTGGAAAACATTTATCAGAAACTGAACCAGGCGCGCGGTACAGGTGTGTCAAAGTTCGATATTATTGTCAAGGCAACCGTCGAAGTGGGTACACCGGTGATCTTCGGTGTCATCGTTATTGTGCTGGTATTCCTGCCACTAATGATGTTGGAGGGTATGGAAGGCAAGATGTTCAGCCCCCTTGCCGCTACCATTTCCATTGCACTGGTAGTAGCGCTGCTGGTATCCGTGATGCTATCGCCAGTGTTAAGTGCCTATATTCTGAAAGGCGGATCGGAGCAGGACACTAAAATCGTCGCTGCCCTTAAGTCCAGATATCTGCGCGTACTTAATGCAGCACTGGGAAACCAAAAGGCTACCATGATGATAGCGCTGGGTTTTCTGGCGCTGGCATTCGTCTTGTTTCCGTTGCTTGGTAAGTCTTTCATTCCAATCATGAAGGAAGGGGCGATCACGCCAGTAATTATTCGGGTACCATCAATTTCGCTGGAAGAAGCGATCAAGCTGGAAACAGAAGCGATGAAACTGATCGCCGTAGTACCAGGGGTAAAGTTTGTGGTATCAAAGCTTGGTCGTGGTGAATCGCCCGCCGACCCGGCATCGCAGAACGAGTCCGACCCGATTGCAACGCTGGACTTAGAGGGATCCGGGCGTACCCAGACGGAGATCGCGGAAGATATTCGCAAGGTGCTGGCAGTGCTGCCTGGTGTGAATATCGCACTGTCACAGCCGATCGAGCAACGGGTGGACGAGATGGTGACCGGCGTACGCTCACAGGTTGCGGTCAAAATCTTTGGCGACAACCTGGAAGAGTTGCGCAAGCTATCCGAACAGGTGGCGCGCATCGTCAAGTCAACGCGCGGGGCGCGGGATCTGCGCATTGAGCGTTTGTCAGGCCAGCAGGAATTGACCATCGATATCGATCGCCATGCTATCGCTCGTCACGGTCTTAATGTTGCTGAGATAAACGAGTTGATTGCAACCGCAATCGGCGGCAAGGCGGTCACCCAAATTTTCGAGGGTGAGCGGCGTTTTACGCTCCTCCTGCGCTACCCCCAGAATTTTCGTGAAGATGTCGAGGCCATTCGTGATCTGTTATTACGTCCCGCTGGCAACGCCGGGCCTGGCGGCTTGATCGCGCGCGGCGGCATACTGGTGCCGTTGAGTGCGGTGGCGGATATCAGAGTCCTCGATGGTCCGGCGGTGGTCTCGCGCGAATATGCCAAACGCCGTGTGGTGGTTGGTGCCAATGTGCATGACCGCGACCTGGGCGGTTTCGTTGCTGAACTGAAGGAACGGACTGCAAAGGAGGTAAAATTACCCCCGGGTTATTATTTCGAATGGGGCGGACAGTTTCAGAACATGGAGCGCGCCATGGCGACGCTCTCGGTGATCGTGCCGATTACCCTGGTGCTAATCTTCTTCCTGTTGTTCATGCTGTTCAATTCGGTCAAGCTTGCCACACTCATTTTTCTGGCTTTGCCTTTTGCTTCCGTCGGTGGTGTTGTCGGACTGTTCATTACCGGTGAATATCTATCGGTACCGGCGTCCGTAGGTTTTATTGCGGTCTGGGGCATATCTATATTAAACGGAGTGGTATTGATCGAGTTTATACGGCAACTGCGCTATGAAGGTTTGAGTGTAGCCGAAGCAGTGAAAAAAGGTTGCGAGCAGCGCTTTCGTCCGTTACTAATAACCGCTGCTATTACGGTACTGGGCCTGACGCCATTCCTAGCCGCCAGCGGGATCGGCTCCGAAGTGCAGAAGCCGCTGGCCATCGTGGTGATCTGCGGGTTGACTACCGCGACCATGATGACAATGGTGCTAATGCCCATGCTGTACCGCTGGTTCGATGATCAACCTGAGGAAAAGCCTGAGTCTGTCGTGTAATCTTAAGTGTCACGTAATTCCTTAATTTTTTAGCATAACAATGGAATGGTTGCCATGATTTCAATGGCCCCATCATTTCGGACTCCCAGTGTAAAATAGCCGAAAGTCACCGAGAATAACCATGCCGCTGTCCTTGTCTACCGCAAAAGATAAAGCTAAAATTCTGGCCGAGGCGCTGCCTTACATCCAGCGTTTTCACGGCAAAACCATCGTGATCAAATACGGTGGTAATGCCATGACTGAGGAGAATCTCAAGCAGGGTTTTGCCCGTGATGTAGTGTTGCTGAAACTAGTGGGAATGAACCCGGTCATCGTTCACGGTGGCGGGCCGCAAATCAGTGAGATGTTGAAGCGAATCGGCAAGCAGGGTGAATTCATTCAGGGTATGCGCGTGACCGATGCCGAAACCATGGACGTGGTGGAAATGGTGCTGGGAGGATTGGTCAATAAGGATATCGTAAACCTGATCAATCGTCATGGCGGTCTTGCGGTAGGTTTGACCGGCAAGGATGGCGCTTTCATCCGCGCAAGAAAAATGCTGATACCGGATAGGGAAAAAGTGGGAGAGTGGCTAGATATCGGCCAGGTAGGGGAGATCGAGAGTATCGATCCAGCCCTGATAGTGCTGCTTGATACCCGTGACTTCATTCCGGTAATTGCTCCCATCGGTGTCGGCTGTAATGGTGAATCCTATAATATCAATGCTGACCTGGTGGCAGGCAAGCTGGCGGAAATCCTAAACGCGGAAAAACTGATTCTGCTCACCAATACTCCCGGTGTGCTGGACAAGAACGGCGACCTGCTGACTGGATTAACGGCGCAGAGCGTGGATGAATTGTTCGCCGATGGAACCATCTCCGGCGGCATGTTGCCAAAAATCAGCTCGGCGCTGGATGCGGTGAAAAATGGTGTCAAGTCCTGCCACATTATAGACGGACGAGTGGAGCATGCATTGTTACTGGAAGTGCTGACGGATGAGGGTGTGGGGACGCTGATCAAGGCGGAGTGATTCGCCACCAATGTTTTCAGGCCAGGATTTATAGCAATGCTTTTTACTGAATCGAGAAATTCATGCCAGCCAAACCCGGTGAAAGAAAACTTCAGATTCTGCAGGTCCTGGCAGAAATGCTGGAGAATCCTCGCGCGGAGAAAATCACCACGGCAGCGCTAGCGGCCAAGCTCGATGTTTCCGAAGCGGCGCTGTACCGTCATTTTGCCAGCAAGGCGCAGATGTTCGAAGGGTTGATTGAATTCATTGAACAGACTCTGTTTGGACTCATCAATAAGTTGACTGTAGAAGAGAAAAACGGTATCCGGCAAATTGAGGGCATATTATTATTGCTACTGGGTTTTGCCAAAAAAAATCCAGGTATGACGCGAGTGCTGATCGGTGATGCGTTGGTAAACGAAAATGATCGCTTGCAAACACGTATTAATCAACTGCATGATCGCCTCGAAGCGACGCTGAAACAAGCATTGCGTTTCGCCGCTGGTGAGAAGGAAATCGCAGCCGGAATAAATGCGGCGGCACAGGCAAATCTGCTGATGTGCTATGTTACCGGCCGCTGGCACCAGTTTGCCAAAAGTGGTTTCAAGCGTGATCCGCTGGAATACTGGGAAGCTCAGCGGAGAGATCTATTGTTGGGTGAGCTATATTCGTCGGAGGCTCTTGCAAAACTCCCCACCTGAGCTGAATTAACCGGAGAATTGGGAGCGAAAAGAGGTAGAAAAGGGCGGCCATTACTGGCAAGATGGAGGTTCTAAAGACAACATCGGCGCCCGAAATGAATACTACGCAACGCAGTGGAATA
>CAMDAX010000035.1 GCA_945888885.1 Nitrosovibrio sp. Nv4
TTCCACTGCGTTGCGTAGTATTCATTTCGGGCGCCGATGTTGTCTTTAGAACCTCCATCTTGCCAGTAATGGCCGCCCTTTTCTACCTCTTTTCGCTCCCAATTCTCCGGTTAATTCAGCTCAGGTGGGGAGTTTTGCAAGAGCCTCAAGTATCAATGTGACCGGCCATAACATGGCAATTATTGATCCAAATAAAGCAACACTCGTCACCATCTCTAAAAGAGATACTTTCCCCCTTTTGTAAATGGCTACTGCACTCACGCATACAGCACAGAAAGTAAGAATTGCCCCAAGGGTATACAGTTCCGAATTAAATGGCGGCTGGGTTGGCATAAGTGATCAATATTCGACGGGTATCAACAGGCAGTCTACCAGACTGTCTACCTGTAATGCGAAGCCATCGCACCAAAGAAGAGCCACCTCGTGGGTGGGTTCCTGAAACGACAAATTCCGTACATGGCGGGTACTATTTGTCTTGTATGACAGAAGTGACTTTCAGGCAGTCTGCCCTGGCCCTGGCTTCCACTTCATCCTTGATTTGCTGATTTGAGTATGGTTCATTTGCTTGGATAGTAGCTTGCATGCACATTTCAAGTTCAGTCTTACTACTACATCCGGCAAGCAACAAAAGAAGAACAATAGAACAGAATCTCATAGTATTTTCCAGGTTTATTTATAGGTGACGCACGACTAACAACTATTTTGGTTTTATAGCAGGGGATGCACACGCTTGCAAATTCTCCCATGCAATGCGGCTCTCGTATTTATTTCCTTTTAGCGTAGCCAGCACGGTGGTGGCATCGGTCTGCTTTAGCAGCAGGAGGAACGCATATTCTGGCCCAGTGTACGCACTCTGCGTATAGGCGCGGATTTCCGGCTGCGGGGCTGAGTAATCTATTACTGCGTCAGGGTTCGTGGGCGAGTTGCGTGCATACATGTCCGGTAATGAGTATAGCGCGTAGGCATAAATTTCTGATGCGCTGATATCCGGGTATTCCCACATTTTGTGCTGCAGACTTTTAATTACCCAGCGGGTATCTGCCTGCAGTCTATCAACGACACAGCGTGCCAGACCAGAGTGATTCCCCTGGAGCTTGCCATCGTAAAGTTGAGGCTTATCTTTCACGCTGCCGACACTTGCACACCCAGCTAGAAGCATGACTATAATCGCAATGGATTTTTTCATGAGTTATGAATTATTTCTTCTTCAAGTGATTTATGCAGGGCCGGCGGACTTTCAGGTGGAATTCAGGTAAATTCCATGTAATTCTGTCGCGGCTACTATGAACTTATCATGCCGAATTGTAAAGAACCAATGGGTTGGTTAGGCAGTGTAAATGTACTGGATGGGAAGCTCTTATGGGGCCGGTCATGGTTTGATTTGTACTCCGTGCCAGATCTCGGCAAGCTGGCTGTAATGGTGGATATAATCTTTTAGGATCGCTGATTTATGACCCGATTTTCCAGATGGCGCACCCAGCATCACGAATCCGGCGTTGAGCTGAGCGAACAAAATGGGGTGCGCGCATTGCATCTGGGCAGCAGCATGATTCAAAGTGCCATGCGGTTGACCGCACCCAATGATCTGGAGTTGGCTTATACCCGCTGCATGATGGGTTTTTTGTTGTTTCATCCCGATCCTGCAAATATTCTGATGGTGGGTCTGGGTGGCGGATCTCTAGCGAAGTTCGTGTATCGCCAGATGTCGCAGACAAAAACCACCGTGATTGAAATCGATCCACAGATTGCCATGACGGCACGTAATTATTTTTCTCTGCCCGCCGATGACGAGCGCCTGCAAGTGATAATTGCAGAAGGTGGTGAGTATGTCGCCAGTCATCCCGTCAGCGCGGATGTGTTGATGATTGATGGCTTTGATGATGGCCGTCAGGTCGCCACACTCTGCAGCCAGGATTTCTACAATCGCGCACGCGAGGCGTTAACAAGAAACGGTGTGCTGGTGGTTAATCTGCTCAGCAGAGACAAGGGTCATGCTGAGTATATGCGGCGTATCCAGCATAGTTTCAACGGTCATGTCGTGACATTGTTGACGGAAATTCGTGGCAACCAGATCGTTTTTGCATTCAGGCACAGCCCCGGCAAACTGGCGTGGGAAGAATTAAAGAAACGGGCGGAAAAACTTGAAAGTGAATTTGCTTTACCGTTCTCCGAATTTGTAAAAGGATTGCACAAGCACAACCCGCATAGTGGCGGATATCTGGAAGTCTGATTTGGTTCAGGATAATAAGGCCACCGCGCTAGAAACAGGCTTTCACCTACCCTGCCTTGAGCGCACGCAGCCCAGCATTCACGGTCGGATGCTGAATTAATGCGACGCCTGCCTCAGTTATGTTAAAGTTTACGAGTTATCATCGAGATGAATAAAGCAAACCATGGGACTGTACGAATCCGAGCACACTAAATTTATGCGCGAATTGTTTGCGAAAAATCCGCAGCTGGCCGAGCAGCAGAAAGAAGCACGCGCCATCTGGTGGGACAAGAAGCTGGATAAGGATGAGCGCAAGCGTTTTGCGGAAGCGGAAGTCCCGCAAAAAGGTTACGTTTATTTCGGGCAGAAATGACGGTTTCTGAGTGACCAGGTTACAGCCATAATCAAGAGTCATAAGAACAGGTTGGCGCTATTGTGATCTGCGTTTAATCTCTGCGGGTTTAATTCTCCGCCCCTTGGGGCGAAGGCTAGCTGAAAGCCAGTAGATTGTAAGAGCGTAGTTAATTCCAATCACAGTTAGAAACGCCACTAATTGTCCACCATAAACCGTTCGCCCTGAGCTTGTCGAAGGGTGCAGTGTGGTTCGACAGGCTCACCACGAACGGGTTATATTACTGTCGTTTCTATCTGGAATTGGAATAATACCCCTGCCGTAAGCAGCGGGGCGCGTTATTTAGATTAAAATTTTGCATTAGAAATTTACAGCGCTTCGAATACACCTGCCGCACCCATGCCGGTGCCGATACACATGGTCACCATGCCATACTTCTGCTTGTGCCGGCGCAGGCCGTGTAGCAGTGTGGCGACGCGAATGGCACCGGTCGCACCCAGAGGATGACCCAGCGCAATTGCCCCACCCAGTGGGTTGACCTTGGAGCGATCCAGCCCCAGATCATTGATCACCGCAAGACTCTGCGCAGCAAAGGCTTCATTCAGTTCGATCCAGTCAATATCATCCTGCTTCAGTCCAACCTGCTGCAGGACTTTTGGTATCGCTTTGATCGGGCCAACCCCCATTATCTCTGGTGGCACCCCAGTTACAGCGAATCCCATGAAGCGTCCGATGGGCGTGAGATTGAAGCGCTTTAATGCAGCTTCGCTCACCACAATTACCGCGCCCGCACCGTCAGACATTTGTGAGCTATTGCCTGCCGTTACCGAACCCTTGGCGGCGAATACCGGTTTCAGTTTGGCGAGAGACTCCTGGCTGGTGCCGGGGCGTGGGCCTTCATCGGTATTCTTGACGGTGGTCACGTTGCGGACTTCATACACGGCGAGATCGGGGCGTTTTTCTTTGATGGTATAGGGTGCGATCTCCTGATCGAATTCACCCGTCTCGATGGCCTTAAGCGCTCTGGCATGACTGGTCACCGCAAATTCATCCTGGGCCTCACGGCTTATTTTCCAGCGTTGCGCAACCTTTTCCCCGGTCATGCCCATGCCATAAGCAATGCTGACATTCTCATCATGCAGGAAGATCTCCGGATTCATTGCCACCTTGTTACCCATCATTGGCACCATGCTCATGCTCTCAGTACCTGCACCTATCATCACGTCGGTTTCACCCAGGCGGATGCGGTCAGCGGCCAGCGTCACTGCCTGTACTCCGGAGGCGCAAAAACGGTTGATGGTCATGCCCGGCACATTGTTGGGCAGCCCTGCCAGCAGTAGCGCAATGCGTGCCACATTGATGCCCTGCTCTGCTTCCGGCATGGCACAACCCGCGATCACGTCGTCAATCGCTGCGGGGTCAAGCCCGGGACATTGCTCCAGCGCAGCCTTCAACACATGTACCAGCATGTCATCGGGCCGTACATTTTTGAACATTCCACGCGGCGCTTTGCCGACTGGCGTACGTACGGCAGCGACGATGTAGGCGTCCTGAACCTGTCTGTTGGTCATGGCGTTTCTCCTGAATTCTAGTTTCGTAACGGCTTGCCGGTTTTCAACGTATGCTCCACGCGTGCTTGCGTCTTTTCGGTCGCCAGCAGTTCGATGAAAGCGGCACGCTCCAACTCTAGGAACCAAGTTTCGTCCACCAAGCTGCCGGGGGTCAGGTCACCGCCGCACATGACATGCGCAACCTTGCTGCCGATCAGATAGTCGTGCTCAGAAATGAAGCCGCCTTCCAGCATATTGACGAGCATGCTCTTGATGGTGGCAATGCCGGTAGTACCGGCTACCGGAATATTATAAGTTTTCAGCGGGGGACGATAGCCCGCTTCCGCTAGTGCAATAGCCTGTGCCTTGGCGGTGTGGAGCAGCTCGAAGCGGTTCATCACCACCAGGTCAGCCGGACGCAGATACCCCAGCTCTTTTGCCTGCTCGGCACTCTTTGCCAATTGCGCCGTAGCAACTATCTGGAAGTAATTTTTCAGTAATGGAAAAGGATCGCCGTCCTTTGCCTCCCGTGCTGCTCTCAAAGCGAATTCCTTGCAACCACCACCTGCTGGCAGTAACCCCACGCCCACTTCCACCAGACCGATATAGCTCTCCAGCGTAGCTACAGCACGGTCGCAGTGCATCACAAATTCGCAGCCGCCGCCCAAAGCGAGTCCGTCCACCGCTGCCACCGTGGGGATCATCGAGTACCTGAGGTCTTGGGAAGTCTGCTGGAACTGCGCCACCATTGCCTCGACTTCTGCCAGCTTTCCGGCCATCAGAGCATCGGCAAGATTAAGATTGCGTGCAGCCTTGAGCACAGCAGACCGCGCTGTTTTTTTGAGTTTCTGTGTCAGCAGACTGAAAGTGGAAGGCGGCCCATTACTTTTCAAACGCTCTGTGGCTTTTTGCAGATTAGCCCCGGCGGAAAATGGCGGCTCAGTCTGCCAGATTACCAGTGCGCGCCAGTTGCGCTCCGCTTCATCTATCGCCTGTTGCATCCCATCTAGCACGTCGCTGCCGATGGTGTGCATCTTGCTCTTGAAACTGACAATGGCGATGTCATCGCCGGTGTGCCACATGCGTACGGCATCGGTCTCGAAAATGGTTGTGCTGTGCGGTGTTTCTTCACCTAGCAGGCAGTCGGGGAATAGTTGCCGCCGGTATACCGGCAAGACTGAACGCGGCCGCTGGGTTTTAGCAGTTGGCGCATAGGAGCCTTGCGATGTATGGACACCACTACGATCCATTTCCAGCACCCACGCAGGCAGTGGTGTCGTGCTCATGCTTTTACCTGCAGCGATATCTCCGTTGATCCAGCCTGCGATCTGGTTCCATCCCGCCGCCTGCCAGATTTCAAACGGCCCCAGATTCCAACCGAAACCCCAGCGCATGGCGAGATCAAGATCGCGTGCATTGTCAGCGATGGCGGACAGATGCACGGCACAATAATGAAACAGGTCGCGGTATACCGCCCACAGAAATTGCGCATGAGGATGTTGGCTAGCGCGTAGCGCAGCGAATTTTTCCGCCGGGTTTTTACGTTTGAGTAGTTCCTTGATGTCGTCATCCACTTCGCCTGCAGCGAGACGGTATTCCTTGGTGGCAAGATCAAGCACGTGGATTTCCTTTCCCACTTTTTGATACACCCCACGCTTGCTTTTCTGTCCCAGCGCACCACTGTCGATCAAGCCTTGTAGCCAGTCCGGCGCGGCATAATACCGGTGCCACGGATCGTCAGGCAGGCCATCGTGCATGGTGTTGATCACATGTGCCAGGGTATCGAGTCCCACTATATCGGCAGTGCGGAAAGTAGCGCTTTTGGGGCGGCCGATCAGCGAACCAGTCAAGGCATCCACCAGATCGAAACCCAGCTTAAACTCCCTGGCGTGATGCATGGTGGCCAGCATGGAAAACATGCCCACCCGGTTGGCGACGAAATTGGGTGTGTCCTTGGCGCGGATCACACCCTTGCCGAGATAAGTGACGAGGAATTTTTCCAGGTCATCAAGCATTGCGGCATCACTTCCTTTGCAGGCGATTAATTCCACCAGGTGCATGTAGCGCGGCGGGTTGAAAAAATGTATACCGCAAAAACGATGCCGCAGGCTTTCAGAAAATGCCTGCGCCAACTGGTTGATGGAAAGCCCGGAGGTGTTGCTGGCAAAAATAGTGTGTGTGCCAAGATATGGCGCAATTCTGGTGTACAGCTCGGTTTTCCAGTCCATGCGCTCAGCGATGGCCTCGATCACGATGTCGCAATCCCTGAGCAATTCAAGATGCTGGTCGTAATTGGCGGGTTGGATACAGGCTGCCCTGGTCCCGACTGACAGCGGCGCAGGCTCCTGCTTTTTCAGATTCTCTACCGCCTTGATCACGTTGGCATTGGCGTTAATGGCAACATCGCCCTGCTTCGCTGGAAGCTCGAACAGCAGCGTTTCAACATTGGCATTGACCAGATGTGCCGCAATCTGCGCCCCCATTACGCCCGCACCCAGCACTGCGACCTTGCGTACGATGAAATTATTGTTGCTCAATTACCCCTCCTGTCTTACTCAAAACGTTTAACTCTTAGAGATGCCCTTACTCTTGAGGCACCATGCGCGGTTTGCGCTGCTCATCCACCGCCACGTAAGTCAGTACTGCCTCGGTCACTTTGCTACATGTTTCGTCGCCACCCTCGCGCGGGCCACGTTGGGCATATACCTCTACATCTACCGTGATCGAGGTGCGCCCTACTTTGATGATCTCGGCATAGAAGCTCACCAGATCGCCGACAAATACTGGTTGCTTGAATACAAAAGAGTTGACTGCCACTGTGGCCACCCGCCCACGCGCACGGCGGATTGCCGGCAGACTACCGGCAATGTCCACCTGCGCCATGATCCAGCCGCCAAACACGTCCCCGGCGTAATTGGTATCTGTCGGCATCGGCACAATGCGCAGGATAGGATCGCGTCCTGCGGGCAGTGATGTGTGGATCTCTGGATTATCACCCATTTTCGCTGTACCTCAATTTGTTTGATCGGCAGATGTTCGCTCAGGGCGGGTTAATGCCCCGCATAGAGTCTCTCAACTATAACTTTGTAGCGCTCCAGAACCTGCCCCCGCCGCAGTTTCAAGGTAGGCGTGAGCATATCATTCTCGACTGTCCACGGCTCTGGCAACAGTGCCACGCGACGTACCTTGGCATAGCCGGGAAACTCACGTATCTGATGCGCGATTTTCTCCAGCACGATTTCCTCGGCTTTTTGGTCGTGTAGTGAGCGGTGCAGGTCAGGATCAAGATTGTATTGCACCGCCACGCTTTCCCAGTTGCGGGGATTCAAAACTGCCAGTGCGCTCAAATACGAACGCCCTTCGCCAATCAGCATCACCTGTTCGATCAAGGGGTCACGCAGAATCGCCGCTTCCATATCCCCCGGCGGAACTTTTTCCCCGTTGGACATGACGATGATTTCTTTGAGACGCCCGGTAATGGTCACTCGCCCCTGCTCATCAATCCGTGCCATATCGCCGGAATTGAGCCAGCCATCAGAGGTTAGCACTGCCCGCGTGGCTTCCGGATTGTGCCAGTAGCCCAGCATCACATTGGGTCCGTGAATCAGCAACGCATTGTTCTCACCGAGTTTCACTGTCACCCCAGGAATAGGCGGGCCGACACTAACCGGCAAATTATTCTCGAAAGTGTTGGTGCATACCACCGGACTGCTTTCGGTCATGCCGTAACCTTGCAGAATGGGTAATCCCAGACCGATGAACACGCGCGAGACATCAGTCGGTAACGCTGCGCCACCGCTCAGCGCCATCCGCAAGCGCCCACCCAGCTTGTTCATCACTTTGCGTGCCACCAGTTTCTCCAGCAGTGGCCATAGCAGGTGCGAAACCCGCCAGGAACCCCGTCGCTGCTGGTGTTCAAAGCGGCTGTAGCCCACTTCTACCGCCAGGCTAAATAATTGACGGTTCAGAGTCGGTCCTTCCACAAGCTTGGCCCGAATACCGGCATAAACCCGTTCATAAATTCGTGGTACTGAAACCAGCAGGGTCGGGCGGATAATCAACAAATCTTCTTGTAGCTGCTGGATCGAACGGGCGTGGGCGACCGTGGCCCCGGCCATCATGGGTAGGTAGTAACCGGCTGTACGCTCGAACGTATGCGACAGTGGCAGGAATGAAAGCAGCAGATCATTCTGTCCCACCGGCACAACCTGTAAGCAGCCATGAGCGTTGGTGAGCATGTTGTGATGGCTCAACATTACTCCCTTGGGGCGGCCGGAAGTGCCGGAGGTATAAATGATGGTGGCGAGATCATGCGGCGCGCAGACATGCCGGACTTCCCCGGCCTCCATGACCATCTGTGGCAGCCAGTTATGCAGCGCCAGCACGAGGTCATCAGCAGCTTTGTTGGTGTCATCTGCAAACGGATTGATCGTTACGACCCGTAACAGGCCGTTGATCTGATCGCGTACTTCAGAGAATGCCTGCCACTGCGCCAGATCTTCCAGCAGCAACAGCTTGACACCGGCATCGCGCAGAACATACGCCGCATTCTCTGCGCGGTCGGCAGTGTAAAGCGGCACCACCACCAATCCCAATCCCAGCGCGGCTTGGTCTAACATCACCCATTCCGGGCAGTTTTTCGACATCACTGCTACCCGGTTACCTGCAACCAGGCCTTCTTTGTCGAGAGCTATCTGCCAGCGCGCTACCGCATGAGCCATTTGCTCCCAAGTACGGTCGCGCCACTTTCCGCTCAGCTGATCGAAATCCCGGTAAGCTACCCCCTGTGGCGAGCGGCGCACACGCTCGCTGAACAGGCCAGCCAGTGTTCCGGCTATCTCCACCGGGATAATGTCCATCGGGTTGTCTTGCATGGCCGTATTTATTTCTGTTTGCCGAAATCTGCCGGAAAGTCGTCTACCATGATGACGCAGCGGCGCAGGGATTTCATTTTCTCCAGCGATTCCGCTTCAACAGCGGTGATGACTCCCTGCTGCAGCGATTCAGCGATTTTCTCATCACCCCGCGCGGAAATCAGACCGGCTTTGATGGCGGCGCGAACCTTGGCTTCCGCTACTTCACACACCACTGCGCATTGCAACGCTTGCTCCAGAACGCCCAACGGCTCATCAGTAGACGTTGGGAGATAGATCCCCGCAGTCAGGCGGTCACGTGTTTCCCCCGGTTCCAGCAGCAACGCGGCTACTTTGTGACCCAGCTCATCTGATGGTGGGGAGAATGGCTTGCCCAAGGGAAATACCAGCAACCGCAACGCCCATGCCGCAATCCGGTTGGGAAAATTATCCAGCAAGCCATCCAATGCCTGTTGCAGATGGTAAAGCGCATCCTGTATTGACCAATGTACCAATGGCAAATCGGCTGCAGGACGGCCATCATCCTCGAAACGCTTCAGTGTTGCAGAGCACAAATAAAGCAGGCTGAGCATATCGCCAAGGCGGGCGGAGAGTTTTTCCTTGCGTTTCAGTGCACCGCCCAACACCAGCATGGAGATATCGGCAACCAGCGCAAAGGCGGCGGAGAAGCGCGTCAACTGCCGGTAGTAATGCTGCAGCTCAGCGGCGGCATTACCCGGCGCATTCGCCAGGGAAGCGCCAGTCAGTCCATGCAGCAGAGAGCGCAAGCTGTTGTTGGCACTGAAAGCGGCGTGCCCCAGCAATGTCTGGTCAAATTCCAGTGCGGCGCGCGCGGGGTTGTTGTCGTTGGCTGCGTGAATCTCCTTCAGCACATAAGGATGACAGCGTATTGCACCCTGGCCGAAAATCATCATGCTGCGCGTAAGAATGTTGGCACCCTCCACCGTAATGCCGACTGGGGTTTGCTGGTAGGTACGCGCCAGATAATTGCTGGGACCCATACAAATACCCTTGCCACCGTGTATGTCCATTGCATCATTGATCGCCTGGCGGCTGCGTTCGGTGAGATGGTATTTGACGATGGCAGAAATGACCGAAGGTTTTTCGCCCAGATCTACCGCACCTGCTGTCATCACCCGCGCTGCGTCCATCATATAGGTATTGCCACCGATGCGAGCAAGCGCTTCTTCTACCCCCTCGAAGCGCCCGATGGGGGTGTTGAATTGCACCCGCACCCGGCCATAGGCACCGCTGGTGCGTGCCGCCAGTTTGGCCGCACCAGTGGCGGTGGCGGGCAATGAAATCGAGCGTCCGGCGGCGAGGCAATTCATCAACATGCGCCAGCCATAGCCCACGCCTTCACGCCCACCGATCACCCATTCCATCGGGATAAACACATCTTTGCCGGAGTTGGGGCCATTCTGAAAAGCCGCATCGAGCGGGAAATGACGGCGGCCTATATTGACACCCGGCGTATTGGTGGGAATCAGCGCCAGCGTAATGCCGAGATCTTTCCTTCCTCCCAGCAGTCCGTCAGGGTCGTGAAGCTTGAACGCCAAGCCGAGCAGTGTTGCCACCGGACCCAGCGTGATATAGCGTTTCTCCCAAGTGACGCGCATTCCCAGCACGTCCTGCTGGCCGTTGAACTCGCTGCGGCAGACAATACCGGAATCGGGAATCGCGCCCGCATCCGACCCGGCATTGGGGCCAGTGAGCGCGAAACATGGTACTTCCAGCCCTTTTGCCAGACGCGGCAGATAGTGGTTTTTCTGTTCCTCGGTGCCGTAATGCAGCAGCAACTCCGCCGGCCCCAGCGAATTCGGCACCATCACTGTTACCGCCGCAGTACCGCTGCGCGAGCCGATTTTCATCACTACTGTGGAATGCGCCAGCGCCGAGAAACCGTGGCCACCATATTGCTTTGGAATAATCATGCCAAAAAAGCCGTTATCCTTGATGAATTGCCAGACCTCGGGCGGCAGATCGTGCAGCTCGCGCGTGATGTGCCATTCATCCAGCATCGCGCACAACTGTTCCACCGGACCAGCAAGAAAGGCTTGCTCTGCGGCACTCAGTTGTGGCTTGGGGTAAGCCAGCAGCTTGTTCCAGTCCGGTTTGCCGCTGAACAGATCGCCATCCCACCATACGGTGCCCGCATCCAGCGCTTCCTGCTCGGTCTGCGAAACCTGCGGAAGTATCTTGCGGAAAATTTTCAGTACCCGGTTGGAAACGAGTGAGCGCCGCAGTGGCGGAACAAACAGAATGGCACCGATAATGGTAGCCAGCAGCAGAAGCAGGGAAAAGAAAGTCATAATCGAGATGAATTTTCCTGCACGAATTGAGGGTGGCTACGTCATATTACTCCAAGCTCCGCTAACTAGGTTGGATCTAGCAGGGGGGTACTTGTTCGAGGCTTTTTCCACCATCTTGCTGTTGACCCAAATGCCAGGCATTACAGAGGGCACATTAGGTTCTGTTTTTTGTCAGATTAAACGTATTCCTCAATGAAGTAATCACTGTCTATTTTCTTTGTTTCATACGAAGTGACCAGAGCAACCCCAACATTATGGTCAATCATGAGTTGAGATAATTGTTCGCCGTCTATGAGAACGATTTTGGAGTCAATTTTTGCTACATAATCCTTGGCTTCGCGGCTGAAATCGGAAGTGGTTATAAAGACCCCCTTTTTCGCGCGGTGTCCTTGCAGGGCGCCAGCAAACTTTTGGATTTCAGGGCGACCGATAGTAGCTTGCCACCGTTTGGCCTGTATATAAATGACATCTAGGCCAAGGCGATCTTCGTTAATGATGCCATCAATACCTTCATCCCCGCTTCGGCCAATGGCTTTTCCAGCTTCCTTGCGAGATCCGCCGTAGCCCATTTTTACGAGAACATCGATGACAAGGCGTTCGAAAAAAGATGGGGAGCATTCTGTTACGGTTTTTAGAAGTTCAGCGGACAGGTCTTCGCGTAGTTTCTGATAAGCCATTTCCAGAAGCTCACCTGGCGTTTGAAGGGTCTCTATTTCAGTAGATTCTGTAGTTTCTTCTCGTTCTCGGTGGGTGGCTCTGAACTCTACGAACTCTGGGAACTGTTCCAGGAATTTGACATTGATTTCGGTTGGATTTCTAGAAAGAACATCTCGTCCGCGCTGGGTGATACGGAAGTGCCCGCGCCGTGTTGACTCCAACAGAGTCGCCTTACTCATATAAGATCGCGCCCAAGCAACACGATTGTTGAATCTTGGCTGTTGCCCACTTGGCAACAATTCATTTTTTTCTGCGTCCGTAAGTCCAAACTGTTCGGATAGTGTTTCGATGGTTTCCCTTAGGGAATGTTCGTTTCCGTCCATAGCGAAACGAAGTAAGGGAAGCATAATTGACTGATAATCAGGTATTGCCACGATTTGCCCTTTTAAATAAATGTATCCGAGAAGTTACTTATGGCACCTCAAAAACCGTATAGGCAAACACTTTCAATGTATGGCTTTTTACTTAAAATCCATAAACTGCCGGAAGCGAGCGCTGGAATAATGATTATGTTTGCTTAACAACACAATAGCGTGGCGGTCTGGACACAATCAATTCCCTCCCCCGCTGCATTCCTACTACTCACTTGGTACTCATTCGGTTATCCACTTTCTTGACGCCTTCCGCCAGCCAGGCGAGTGTATTGGCACGGTCTATCTGACTCTGGTTACTCGCCAAACCGCTCAGCATGATTTCACCGTTGTGCACTTCGACCCGCAAATCCAGCCCCCTAAGTTCCGGATCGGCCAGCAGCGCGGCTTTTACCGTGGCAGTCAGGGTGTTGTCGGTCACCACCCCTTTTTCCGGTGGAACTACCCAGGTTTCATGTGTTCCCTCCCCGAACTTCTGGCAAGCGCTGATAGATAGGATGCTGCCGAATGCCACGACTAGAGCAAGTGATTTGTAGCGAATTTTCATACTGCCTCCCTTCATATAAATCCAGTGAACAAGTATTATCAAGCCTATCACTATTTCCTGATTATCATCAAGTATCAGCTTCCTGGAGAATCGCGTGAAATCGTTTGGGGTGCCTCTAAAAATTCAAAGTTCTAAACAAGACGAGGCGGGAACAAAAAATGTAGACGCAGCATATGATGGATCTGTAAGGAAACATTTTTTGTGAGCGACGAAGTATTGTGACGAAATCTGGATTTTTAGAGGCACCCTTTACTGTGCACATCGCAAATTGGCAAGACAATGGCCCGGCATTGCGCGCCATCCGTGAAACAGTGTTCATTCACGAGCAGCATGTTCCTGTCGAACTGGAATGGGATGAGTTTGATGCAGATTGCTTGCATATATTGGCGGTAGATTCGACAGGAAAGCCCATCGGCACAGCACGGCTGTTGCCGGATGGTCATATCGGACGCATGGCAGTACTTAGAGAATGGCGCAGCCACGGTGTAGGGGGTGCGCTGTTGCAACGGCTATTGGAGGAAGCGAAGAAACAGCATCTGTGTCTGGCAGTTGTAAATGCGCAGACTTATGCCGTCGGGTTTTACACAAAATTTGGTTTCCGGACGGTGGGGGAAGAGTTCATCGACGCGGGTATCCCCCACGTAAGAATGGCGTTGCAATTGTGCGGACAGACCGGCTGAGCAAATGATTCGGGAGCGGCCAGCCGAAAAGAAAAAAGAAACGCCAGCCTATCAACCCGGCTGGCGTTCACTACTGCTTCCCGCAGATTGCCGGATCAGAATGGCAGCATAAAGTCCATCGAGAACAGGACCTGATCCTTGGAGGTGCCGCCACCGAAGGGCATGTAGGCCACGTTGTTAAGTCCATCCGCCCGGTCATAACGGATGTTCGGGCGAACATTAAATTGCTGTAGCGCTTTCGACTCAATCTTCATCCTTTTCGCCGGCTTCCAGTTTGCACCTATGGTGACTGCATAGTAATCGGCGGGCTGACTTAAAGCCAAGGGTTGCCCCCCCGGAACCGCATAGCTACTACCTATGCCATTGACAATATTGGTGGCAGCGAATACCCGGCCTGGATTCCAAACACGAAAGCCATCCCGGTCACGGAACCATTCGCCGCGCACACCGACCGAGAAATCGGGCAGGACGTCATAGTACATGTGCGTGTTGATGCCATACCATTGAGCTTCTTTGGTGTTGTTGGCTATTAAGACTCCGTCAGCGTAACCATGATCATGCTGCAAAATAAAATGTGTCTTAGGGGTAATCATATGCTTCAGCACGATGCTGTACATACCCCAGAAATTGTTGCTGCGCGACGAAGTCGTACTGCCGGTACCGCTGATATTGGCTGAACTTCTCTTGTCGTCGCTAGTCCAGGTGAGGCCGCCGATACCACCCCAGTTATCCATCTGCCTGTTAAAATTGCCATCCCAGCCACCGGTACCGCTGCCGGTGGTGCCGCCACTCATGAACGTCAAATTCTTGTTGATCGTATAGTTAGTCAACACGCCAGTGTGGGTAAACGGTTCGCCGTACTGCATGGTGTAGACATTGCTGTAGAAGAAGTTGTCAGGCGCCGGAACCGGCTCATAACCGATCGGCGTATAAAAATGGCCAACCTTGACGTTGAGGCCCCTACCGATCGGCGCATACACCTCGACAAAAGCTTGCGGCAGAGCGATGCCGTAGCTGCGACTGGAGTTGCAGCATAAATCAAGATCCCAAGTACCCCTGTTCGGTATCGCAGCCCCGCTGTTTTCATCATATGGAGGATTGCCGTTAGCCTGGGTGAAAATAGAGTCCGTGCCGAACATGAAATCCGTCCGGAAACCCAGATCCCATGACTTGCCTTCCATCACCACGGCGCGTTGCAAAAATATATTGAACTGATTCATCTGAGCCTGATTGGCGCGATCACCAGGAGTGACCGGCCCATTGTATCCGTTGGTCGAGTGACTCGGGTTAAAAGTCGCTCCGCCATTCACCCAGCCACCAATCTCTATACCTTTCTCCTTGAAGAGTTTTGGCATGATGAGGCTATTCAGACTAGCGTTCGCTTGTAAACTGGTCGCACCCATTGAAAGAGACAGCAACCCACCTGCTGCGATAACTGCTATCCGATTCCTGCGATCCGGCTTTCGTTGCATTTTTGTAGCGCCTTTCAAATTATCCTAAAAACCTCAGTTAAGCGCTTCCATTGGCAGGATATGTAAGTAATCTGACACTTTGAGGAGGGCCGATACCGGCAATAATATGCTTGATATGGTCGCAGACGAGTATCCAAACGGTGGTTGGGTTTAACTGCTCCGTAACACGCGCCACCCATTCCTGAAGCAAGGCAGAAACACGCATAAGCGCTGCCCGCGCCCT